>NZ_JBALLY010000015.1:0-16039 GCF_036963045.1 Bacillus sp. JJ864
TGCAGAATACATCATGACCTGCACTTGTTTGCTCTCTTTGTTTGAAAACCTCGCATGTGGCAGGAAAAGGCCCTGATCGCTCCTATGCATGGCCAGATGCTCTCGCCCTCCCAAAAAAGAGGTTTTTATGCCGGTTTTTCAACTTATATATAAAAATAAAGTTTTACAAATAAAGCAAAAGAAAAAGCGATGATCCTTTCGAATACGATCGCCCTTTCTTTATATACAAGACTTTCAATACTTACCGTAATACAAATTCGCTTTCATTCTTCCATCATTTACCATAATCATTTCTTCTAATAAGTGCTGATTATTACGAATTTTTTCTGCTGCCTTCGTAATAAGCGGAATAACTTCATTAGCGACTTGATTATTCATTGATTCCTCTAATGTTGAAAACCACGTATTAAATTCTGCCATTCGTGTTTTTAATTCCTCTTCTGATACAATCACATCGTAGGTATCATTAAAACAGCTCACAAATTTTTCATACGCTTTATTGTTCATCCGCTAACACTCCACGATATCCTTCAATTAAATCTTGCAACACTTGTACAATCCCATCCATATCTGCAACTGTACGTGTCATTTTCATCATTCCAATTTGCTGACTAATCCAATCGTATAGCGAATATAAGCTGTCATATAAATCTTTACTAATGTCTGGATTCAACTGTAACTTTAATTCATCAAAAATACGATCCAATTTACCTACTACTTCATCAGCTTGTTCAAACTGAAAATTATTTAGTAGTTCTTCTAATTTTCGAAATTCTACAATACATCTTTCATAAATAAAAATTGTATTTTTAATTGGATTACTTGTCATAATGTTATGTTGCATATATCGCTGCCACGCTTGCATACCATTAACTCCTTCTATATAAATCCATTTTGATTTTCCAACATATAAGCCGGGACTATGCAGACTAAAAATGCGCCCTACTCGCTTTCTTCCTTTGTTTTAACCCTTGCTATGGCAGGAAAAAGCCCTGACCGCTTCTACGTACGGTCAGATGCTCTCATCCTTTTAAAAAGAAAGGAACTTTTAGGTTGGTTTTTCAATTTGTATTTATACGCTTTCCTTAATCATCACTCTTTTGTTTTGTCATTGCTTTCATTTGTTTTAACTGCATATCAAGCATAGCTAATTGCTGTTCTAATTTTGAATATTTACCAACAATTGCTTCCTGTTTCATTTTATTAAGAGAATCGATATCTTTAATTTTACTATCTAAATCACGAATTTCTTTATCAATACTTTTAGTTCGTTCCGTCATGAATGACTTAACACCGAATATGCCATCTAGTTTTTTCTCTATTTCATGTCCAAGACCATTAAAGCCAAAGAAAAAAGCATTTACTGCATCTGGATTTTCTCTAAATGCCGTCTTTAATTTTTCCTCATCAAGTTTCACATTTCCATCCTTCTCAACTTGAATACCAAAAGAGGATACATATTGATTCCCCTTAGAATAGGAAAACATACTCGTCATTGCATTTTGCAACGAAAATCCTACACTGCTTCCTTGTAAAACCCCGTCCTTACCTGCAAACAAATCCAATTTTGAAACAGCCTTATTATATTCTGTCGTCATTTTTTTTATTGCATCCATAGCAGCGTTTATATTAGAATCTTCAACCGTTAGCCTAATTGGTTCTGATGTTTCTTTTTCTAACTTAATCGTTACACCTGGAAGTGCATTAACTGTATTAGATTTACTTGTCTGTGTAATGCCATTAATCGTATATTCGGCATCTTGAGGTGGTGTTTCTTCATGAGCAATTTGATTAGGTGCATTAAACAAACCTATAGTTTGTAATATATCTCCATTTACTTCCGCTAATTCAATTTTTCCTTCTGTTCCTGCTTTTGCAGATGTTACAAACATTTTAGTTCCTAATGTATAGGCTGTTACACCATAACCGCCGTTATTCATTTTATTAATTAAATCTTTATATGTCATATCAGCTTTAACTTCTAATGGTTTATCACCAATTTTAAAAATACCATTTTGACCAATTGTATCGTTTATATTTATATCTTTTACACTTGTGATTTGATGTCTTTGCGCTAATTTTTGAACAGTAATATTATATGTCCCTGCGAACGCAGACCCATCTGCTTCCGCAGTGATAAATCCATCTTTAGATGTACTTGTTTTCTTTTCATTCCCTTTAAATGATGACAAATTTGTAAAGGCTGTTACAAAATCACTAAACTCTTTCTTTACACTAGCATATACATTTTTTTCGTCTACTAAACTCTGTTTTGAACTATTATAAGGCGATTTCTTTGCCTCTAATGCCTGTAATTCTAAATCTACAAGATCTTTTACGTTTATAAGATTACTCCCTGTATTCCAAATTTGCTGTTTTCCCCCAATATTACTTATCGTTCCTGCCATACTATTCCACTCCTCATTCTATATAAATCCGTTTTAATGTTTCAACATAAAAGTCTCTGCTGTGCAGAATACGTCATAACCTGCACTTGCTTGCTCCCTTTGTTTTAAACTATGGTATGTGGCAGGAAAAGGCCCTGACCGCTCCTATGCACGGCCAGATACTCTCGTCCTCCTATAAAAAAGAAAGGGATTTTATGTCGCTTTTTAACCTATATACATATATTTTTTACATATAATCTAAAATACTAATTTTACTCATTGTACTTACTGCTTTTAAAGTCGCTTCATACGTTGCATTAATGTACGATAAATCAGATATAGCTACTGCTAAATCAACATCCTCAATTTCTTTGCGATTTTCACTTAACGCTAAATTGTGCTCATTTAAAATTGTTTCAAATGCATTTAACGTATTCAGCGTCGCACCGACCTCTGTTGTACGACCCAAAACCTTATCTAAATTATCTTTATTCTCTTGCTTTAATGTTTCTAACGCTTGTTGATTGCCAGTTTGCATTGCATCTTTTATTTTCACTAACGTTTCGATCGTTGGAGTTAATAAGTCTTTCCCATTTCGAAACACTGGTACTGTATACCCATCATTTAGTGTCCACTTCACATCTTGATTTCCACCACGGTATGCCCCATCAGCAGCAAACGGAGGCTGCGTTGTAACTTCCCCTCCAAATATATAACGTCCGTTTTCTTGTGTATTTGCCAAATACACAACCTGTTTTAATAATTGATCTACTTCCGCTCCAGTCGCTTGCAATTCCTTTGGACCATTTGTTCCATTTAACGCTTGAATCGTAAGATCATTTACTCGTGATAACGATTTATAAACACCTTGTAACGAACTTTCTGTTTGTTTTAAAACACTTTTTGAATCTGCTAAATCTTTTTGCATTTGCTCAATGTTTGCTAAAGAATGTTGAATTGCAAATGATTTACTTGCCGCAAGTGGATCTTCACTCATTCGAATATTCTTTTTACCAGATGTCACTTGATTACGATGATACATTTGCTGAGAATTTAGACGCATTAATTCACTTTGGGCCCAATTCACATTTTGAAACGTTGATACTCTCATAAAATCTCCCTCTCACTCTCGCTCAATTTCGTAGATATGCTTTTTATATAAATCTATTTTTATTCTCCAACATATAAATCGCTGCTATGCAGAACAAAACGTATCCCGCACTCGCTTTATCCTTTTGTTTTAAACTTTGCATGTGGCAGGAAAAGGCCCTGACCGCTTCTATGCACGGTCAGATGCTCTCGTCCACCTAAAAAAGGAGTTTTTATGTCGGTTTTTCAATCGTATTTATATAGTCTTCTACATGAGCTGTATTTATTCTATAACTCTGATTGAACTAATGTTCTCTCATTGTTAATAGCACCATTTATCTAATAATTGAAAATAAACTATCAAAAACTTCGTTTAATGTAGTAATTGCCTTTGAATTCGCGACAAAATATTTTTGATAGGCCATCAAATTGACCATTTCTTCATCCATATTTACGCCTTCTAAACTTGATTTTTCTTGCTCAATTCCATTTAACAGATCCCCATGAATCGTTTTATATGCCTCAAACGCATTTGTATCCGCTGCAACTTGTACAATCTGTTTATCTAACGTTTGCTTGTAAGTAAGTCCAACAGCATACTGGCGATCCCCAACTGCAGCCAATGCATTTGCTGTATCGACAGAAATCTTCATTTTGGTAACATCTGCTTCAAAATCAGGATTGATTCGCATCCCCTTCGCATCAGTTCCAACAAAGAAATCTTTCTGCATAACACCATTTATTTCGCCTTTTAGCGCCATCATTAAGTTGTTTAAGTCTTCTTTATATCCTGCAATTGTTTTTTTCGCATCCATCGCTGCTTGAATCGTACCGCCCTGTAATTGAACGTCCGTTCCTAAAACTTTGACAGACATTGTATTATTATTATTTTTAATTAAGTCTAACGGATAAACGGTTTGTCCATTATTTTGCGCATTTCCTATGTTTCTTTGTGTTCTTGGATCTCCGATGATATCTTGACCGCTTACAAGTAACACTCCGTTAATTCTTACGCTCACTATATTAGGATTAATAGATTCATTTGAAACGTCAATATTTGCATATTGTGACATTTCACTAATAATTTTATCTCGCTCATCTAGTAATTGATTCGGTACATGTTCTCCAGCTTGACCAATTTTCAAATTCGTCTCCGCTAAACTATCAGCCAGTCGGTTGAATGCTTTCACATGCTGCGCTGCCTCTTCCCCTGCTTGTGCTTCTACTTCTTCGAAATTCTTTGCAATTCTATTTAACTGATTCGTAAATTTATTTGTATTAGCGACTAACATATTATAATAGTTAGGTTGTTCTGGATTTTTCGCCACTTCACGAAACGAGTTATAGAATTGATCCATTAAACTTGATAATGAATTTTTGTTTGGAGATCCTACCACTGTTTCTACTCGTGATAATATCGAATTCATATAAGAATGATATGAGAATTGTGATAACTGCTCATTATATTGACGTGTTTTCACTTCATCCGTTACACGATCTATACTTACTGTCTTTACACCGTAACCAATGCGTTGTTCAGGTGTGTCTCCTCGACTTCCCCCAACAGCGCTGTAATTCACTACTTGACGAACATAACCCGGTGTTCGCATATTAGTAAGATTTTGTCTTGTTGTCTGAAGACCTAGTTGTGCTGCTAACATCCCAGACAAGGACGTATTATAATCCGTTAATTTCATGTTTTTCACTTCTCCCTTATCTACAATAATTCATTCATGAAAATTTGTGAATTATGGTTTCTTTCAAGATTAAATTCAGAAACGGAATCCACAATACTTTCTGTAGTTTTTAATAGTACGTTTAAGTAATATTGATTTTTTAAAAGTACCATTTTAATGTTCTCTTCTAATTTTATCATGTTTTTTTGTAATTCTTCCATTTTTTTAATTTCTTCATTAGAAAAATAAGAAAATAAAAACTGAACTTTCGTTACCTCTATCCCTTTTTCTTTGCAATACATCTCTATCATTTCTTGAAAACGATACGTCAATTGTTTCACTTGCTCAATATGTTGAAGCTGCCTCGTATGCAAAGATTGCACATCTGCTAACTTTTTTTGCTGCAGATGCTCATAAATTTGTTCTCCGAGAACTCCAATATGTTCATACGTATCTTTAATTCTCGTAAGTTGTTCATATAGATTTTGGTACATAATATCTACCCTCCTTCTACAACACCAAATTAACAATTAAACCGTGGATTTCTCCAATCTGATTTAATATTTCTAAGTGGCCAGTTTTTGTATTTACTAAATTCATAACATCTTCTAAATCATTCAATCCATTTTCTACTTGTTTGATAACCGTCATTTTTTGCGAATAACCGTAGCGCGGATGACGTGATAATACATCTTTATACTGCATCAAATTATCTACATAGAAATTCAAAAATGACTTTACTGTACTTCTGTATTCCATAATATTATCCATTGTTAATTCTTGTTCAATTTTTTCTTTTATTTCCCCAATATTATCAACAAGTGCCTCGATTTGTTCAAGCAATTTTTCGTTTTTCGGATCAGCTTGTAATTTCTCCGAAAAAGACGGACGCAATGTTTCTTTCGCATCCTTCCCTGCTGGTAACTGGGTTGGCATATGGGATAAAATTGGACTGGTTGGTACAAAACGTAACATAATACATCACCTATTTAATCTTTATCGTTTTATCGTAAAATCTATTTATTTATAATTATAACTTGTTAAACGATAATTTGCAGTTATTTTTTACACAATCTATGTTACAATTTACGATGAGGTGGCAGATTTTATGAATATATTCCTTTGTGGTTCCAATCAATTAACAACATTAGATCAAGCGGAAATAAAAAAATTTTTATCTGAATATGCTTATAAACATCGAATCTATGTGTTATGCTACAAATCAATTGAGAGTGAAGTCCTTCGCTTTTTCGTTGAGAATGAGCAGCTTGCTCCTAATTTATCTATATATACATTACATCCTTTACATGTATTATCAGATGAATTTCAAGATATTGTAGCATATTTAAAAGTTCAAGGAGCACAATTCTTTTCTTTCAATCATCCAAACGAAGCAATTTATCGCTCTGAATACATGTTTTTCGTAAAACAAATTGTCAAAGAGTCCGATTTAGTACTTTGTTTTTATAACGGTGACAAACATACAGCTGTCATACCGATAGATATTGCAAAAGAAGCGAGAAAAAATGCTGTTATTTTTGATTTACCTGGGCTGCAAGATAAGCAAGACAACAAAAATTTCGAACAAAAGATTCGCATGATGTAAAATAATAATTAAATAAGGAGGAGGCACAATATTGTATATTGTGCCTATTATTATAATGAGCTTAGAACAGGACTATAATTATTTCATGAAACAATTTAAACAATATTTCAGTACCGATATTTCTTTATATAAACAAGATAGAATGAAAAGAAGAATCGAATCTTTTATTACACGAAAAGGATATTCAAGCTATACAAACTTCCTACATGAATTACAACGCGATTCTTCCCTATTCGCCGAGTTCATTGATCACTTAACAATAAACGTATCTGAATTTTACCGAAATCGTGAAAGATGGGACGCTCTTGAAACAAAGGTATTACCGAAACTTATTCAGCAAAATCAAAATAAATTAAAAATGTGGAGTGCTGCTTGCGCCGCAGGGGAAGAACCATATACATTATCAATTATTCTTTCGAACATTCTACCAAAATATCGATTTGAAATTCATGCAACTGATCTTGATTTGAATATTTTAGAAAAAGCAAAACAAGGAACTTATTCTAACCGTTCCTTGAAAGAAGTTCCAAGCACTGTAAAACATACATATTTCACACAAATAAATGATCAATATAGCGTTCATCCTGATATAAAGCAGCAAGTTACATTTAAACAACACGATTTATTAGTACAACCATTCGATATAAATTTTGATTTAATTATTTGCCGAAATGTTATGATTTATTTCACGGAGGAAGCACGGACAAAAATATACGAAAAATTTAGCCGCTCACTCAAAAAAGGCGGGGTGTTATTTGTCGGTAGTACAGAACAAATTTTAACTCCAGAGCGCTATAACCTACAACGATTTGATACTTTCTTCTATGAAAAAATATAATGAAAATAAAAACAGGTTGCTTTCATTATGAATAGCAACCTGTTTTTATTAAAGCCAATCGACGAAGCTTACATTGCGGTCAGTGGATGCTACTATACTCATGGAAGTTTCACTTTTGAGTCACTTATACTTACCCATAAATAATATATATGAATCCATTTTAATTTTCCGACATATAGATTACGGCTATGCAAAAGGAGCCTGCTCTTGCTTTCTCCCTTTGTTTTACCTTGTATGTGGCAGGAAAGAGCACTAACCGCTTCTATGCATGGCCAGATGCTCTCGCCCACCGAAAAAGAATGGTTTTATGTCGGTTTTTTAATTTAGATTTATATATATACATATTATCCAAATAACCAAGAAAAAGACTGTAATAGACCATTTATGTTGTCCTACTAATTGCTTCACCTGCTGCTGAAACTGTGTCATACTCATTTCAGCTAATGCTCGCCACACACTAACATCACGTTCTTTCGAAAAAATAGACGATGCATCAACAACTGTACTTTCATTAGGAACTTTTGCAATGTAATTTGTTATCGCTTGCATAACCATCTCTATTTTAGATGGATCTTGCCTTAACATATGAATAAGGGCAGTCACATCTAGCAAGGGAATCGTTACTTGTTTTCCATGCTGCAAAAAAGGGACTGGCAATTCAATAAAGTCATATGTGCCATCTAATAAAGGAATTTGACGAACATGGACATGTTTCACAAGCTCCTGCACTTTGTTTAAAATTTCTTGATACATTTGCTCACTTTGTCCATCTTTCTCTTCTAACACCATCGATAACTGCTGCAGCAATTGTAAGACTGACTTTAATTCATTTGAAATGTTACCAAGAGCAACTTCTCCATCTTGTACACTTGATAATAGAATTCCAATTTGATCTCCTTTTGTAACAATATGATGGTCAATTGCAAACGATACTGTATATTTTTGTTGTCCTATGGTTACTTCCTTTTTAGTAAAACCTGAAGGCTGTTGTAATGGTTCAAGCGTTTTCTGTCCTATTGTAACTCGATTGATCTCCATATACATGCCTCCTTTTCTCATCATGTCTCTTTAGTAAAACTACCATCAATGAGAAATACTCCCTCACCGATGGTAGTTTTACTTTATAAACCCCATTCTTTATTACTTTTTAATATAAAGAATAACAAAAATCCTCCAGATATAATAGCGAATAAATCCGATGACTGTACGCCAGTCTGCTGTTTCTTTTTTTCATCAACATGTTTTTTCTGTTGTTCAGCTGCTTCTTGATCATGTGGTGTATTTAATTTTTCTTTCGATTTCATTGTCACACCCTGGTCAGAAGTCATCTCATCCTGATTTTGTGTTACCGATTTTATCGGTTCTGTTATTGTAATAATTGCCTCTTTCGAAGGAGTTGCAGCTTCCCCTTCTTCTTTCTTCCCTTGCTCTTCCGCTTTGTCTTTTGGTGGATTCGTTATTTCTTCTTTCTTACTTTCAGCTACAACTGAAATGACATACTTACTTTCCATGAAACTTTTATTCCCAGCTCCATCGATCAATTCAATCATAGCTTTGTAGGTTCCGGTGGGGATCCCATCAGAAATTTCATATTTCCCTATCCAGATACCTTCTTTTTTCTCATATTGAAGCGGGACAGTAAAATTCGTTTCTTTATCTTCTAGACGAATCACAACTTGTTTAACAGATGATTCTGCATCCTTTGCCTTAACGCGAATATTTAGCAATTCACCTTTCTTCATTTCAAATGCATTCTCTAGATGATCCTGAACCAAAAATTCTTCTACCTTTGGCCCTTCTTTATCGGGAAGAGGCTCTTTATTTTCAATATGAACAAGATCAACGTTCTGTTCTACAGGTTCTTTATCACCATTCATAAGGAGATCAAGCTGCCAGTCTCCTTCTAAATCATACGGAGTAACTGTATAACTCGTCGTCCATAGTTGCTTCTCTACGTCATATGTAAAAGCCAACTGACGCTCCTGTCCTACTTGTTGTTCTGTTTTCAACAATTGAAGACATCCTATTAATGTTTGTCCACCTAATTTTTTTGGTTTAATCGCAATATGAATTGTTTCTCCAACAATAGCTTTTTTTGTATTTACAGTAACGTATCCTATCTCTGTGTTTACACTGTATTCTTTCACCAGTGTATGATTATCCTGTTTAACAGCAGGAATTTGCTCAATCACTTCCGCTTTTCCATATACAGGAAAATAAATAAGCAGTTGTAAGACTATCCAGCCGCTGAGAAGATTCCTCATATTTTTCATGTTTAATTTCAAACTCCTATATGATGAGTTTATAATGATTTAATTACTTTAACACCAAAAAAGCCGTCCACATTTACAAGTTCTCCATAAGCAATTAACACATTATTTACATAAATTTGGATTGGTTCTTCGATACTTTCATCTAATACTACTGTTTCATGTTCATGTAAACCTAAAATATCTTCGATTGTTTTCATTGTATTACCAAATACAAACTTTAAATCCACTTCTACATTCTGTAATATATCCTCTTCTAGATTTGTAATAGAAGCATGATTTTGTCGCTGTAAAGGTTCCACTGTAGTTGCTTCTTGCTTCTTAATCTCTACTTCATTTACCTCTTGCGGAAGTAGGCGTTTTACCATTTCTTTCGCTTCTGGTATAGGTAAAATTTGGTACATCTTCAAATCTAGTAAATCTCCAATTTCAATTTGAAACGTAATTTGAGCGAGTTCATCCGTCATACTAGCTGCACTCATACTTTCCATTTCTTCTTGAAGAGTGACAAATTTAACTCTTGGCGTTGAAATATCCATTTTCTCTCCAAACACCTCGGACATTGCTGTTGCTGCATGCCCCATCATTTGGTTCATAATTTCTTTCACACCGCTTAATTCCAAATCAGTTAAACCTTGTTTTAGATCAATCTCACCATTGCCCATCATCATTAAATCTAGCATTGTTAAGGCAACCTCTTTTGAAAATACAAACATATTTTCATGTTGTAAGCCTTCAATAAAATCTACATTTATAATAACAAAAGGAATAGATTCTCTATCATAATGATGCGCATTAATAATTTCAACCTTTGGTATGCTAATTGATACAGGTTGATTTAGCAATGTTGACAATACGGTAGAAGCTGATCCAATAGATATATTCGCAATCTCTCCAAGTGCATCTTTCTCTTCTTGGTTCAATACTTCTATTACTGAAGAATTATCTTCCTCCTCTATATTCCCTGATACTTGTAGAAGCTTGTTGATCATTCCCTTTGCACTCTCTATCGAAACAATCTGCACAAGCTTTGAATTTACTAAATCATCAATTTTCAAATCAAATGCAATTTTAATGATTGCTCCGCTATTATCAAGCTCAGAAATTTTCTTAATTTCATCCTTAAGTGTTACAACTTGAATTGTCGGAGGAGACATGTCAACGCTATCTTTAAAGAACTCCGACATAGAAGTTGCTGCAAAGCCCATCATTTGATTCATCGCTTCTTTAACTGCACTTAACTCTAATTCAGAAAGTTCTTTATTAGCGTCAACTTTACCTGATCCCATCATCATTAGGTCAGCAATTGCTAAGGCAACATTTTGCTTAATAACAAGCAAGTTTTCCATTTCAAGCCCTTTTATAAAATGGATATTTAATACAACGTGTGGAACTTCAACATCTCTTGCATCATACAATTCTACTACTTCTACGTGAGGCGCAGTAATACTTACTTGACGATTTAATAAAGTAGACAATATCGTAGAAGCTGATCCAAATGATATATTGGCAATTTCTCCAAGAATATCACGCTCTTGTTGTGTTAATAAATGGGAGTGATCTTCTAGTACAAGAGTATCACTTTCTCCTTGTCTATGCTGTTCAGACATTTGTTAAACCCCCTCATATCGTTCTTTCTATCAATAAAAATTGTTACATTTCAATATTTTTATACTCATATAAAATTAAATACAAAATTTCAAAAGAAAACAACTATATTTCATACATTTTTAAAAAATTATTACAAAAACAACAAATATGCAAATTGAAACTCCCATTAATGGAGGGGGCTCCATTTCTACTAATAAAAACTTTCATTGATTCATACATTTTAAATAATGTTCTCTCTTCTTTACTTCCTCTAAAAATTAGGTTATTAAACTTACTGCCTATGAATAAGGTAATAACCTAAAACTCCCCAACTATGTCTGTTGAGGAGTTGATTCGTATTATAAACCTTCTGGGTTTACAATAAGGACTACCCGTCCGTCACCGAGAATCGTTGCACCTGAAAAATATGTTACGCTATCAGCAAAAAAGTCCCCTAGTGATTTTAGTACAATTTCTCTTTGACCAATGATCATATTTACAAACAATCCATAACTACGATGTGAATTACGAACAATTAAAACTGGAACCATTTGTCCCTCATATGTGTCTAAAGCTTCTTCTAATGTCTTCTCGCCGAAAATAACACTTAAATGCTTTACTTCAATAATTTGATCACGATAATTCAAAACATCTTTTCCTTGCAGTGTTTGAATATCTTCTTTTTTAACACGAATTGCTTCAACGATATTTCCAAGTGGTACGGCATAACGTGTTTCATTTGTTTGAACGAGCATAGATTGAATAATAGAAAGTGTTAATGGAAGCTCAATACGGAACTTACTTCCTTTTCCTTCTTCTGATTCAATGATTACATGTCCTCCCAAACTACTAATTGTATGTTTCACAACATCTAGCCCTACACCGCGGCCGGATAAATCAGAAACCACTTCCGCTGTACTAAATCCCGGTGCAAGGATAAGATCGTACACTTCACGATCTGTCAACTTACTTGCTTCTGCTTCTGTCACAACACCGTTTTGAATCGCCTTTTTCAAGACTCTTCCTTTATTAATACCATTACCATCATCAGAAATTTGAATAACAACATGATTACCACTATGAAATGCCGCAAGTTTAATTGTTCCTGTTTCACTCTTTCCTACACTACGTCTTACATCAACCGTTTCAATACCATGGTCGATTGCATTACGGATAATATGTACAAGCGGGTCTCCAATTTCATCAATAACAATCTTATCAACTTCGGTTTCTTCACCAGTAATTTGCAAATCTATTTTCTTACCAAGATCTTTTGCAACCATACGAACCATACGTGGAAAACGATTAAAAACTGTTTCAATTGGAACCATACGCATATTTAATAAAACATTTTGGATATCCTTTGAAATATCTCCTAATCGATTCAAGTGTTCAATTAATTCTTTGTTTTGAATCGATTCTGCCAATTCATCAATTCTTCCGCGTTCAATAACACTTTCTTCAAACATATTCATTAAACGCTCAATTTTTTCTAATTGCACACGTATCGAACGATTTTCAACTTTTACATTTTTATTTTTTGCTTGTGACTTAGTAGATTCCTTTACTGATGATTGTTGCGAGGTCTCTATCTTTTTTTCACTTTTTAAGATGGATTGCTTTTCTTCTCTTTGTACCTCTAATTTATTGATTTCTACGTGCTCAATTTCAGATACACTACGTACAGCTTGTTGAATTTCATCTTCGCTGGATTTTGTTTTTATATGCACCGTGAATTCACAATCAAAGGTGTCTGATTCAATTTCTTCTACAGTTGGTACTGTTTTTGTAATTTCCCCAAGTTTTTGCAATGCTTCTATACACATAATTGCTCGTACTGCTTTTAACATTGCCTGTTGCTGAACAGAAATATGCACAGCATACAACACTGCGTCATCTAGGTTTCCCTCATTTCCTACCTGTTCTACAGATTGTTCAGCATGAAGCAATGCTTCTAATTTTTGTTTTGTACTAGCGACATGAATATTCCCCATGCCACCTTGTTGTACATCTGCAACCATTTTCTCTAAATTATCAATACATTCAAAGATCACATCAATAATATCTGCATTTACTGCTATATTACCGTGACGAATTTCGTCTAATACGTTTTCCATTTTATGCGTTAAATCTGCCATCTCTGTAAATCCCATACTAGCTGACATCCCTTTAAACGTATGAGCAGAACGGAAAATCTCACTGACAACTTCCATATCTTCTGGATTTTGTTCTAATGTGAGCACATTTTCATTTAACGCCTGTAAATGTTCTTCTGACTCTTCAAAAAAAATACTTAATAAGTCTGTTTGCATATCAATCCCCTACCTGTCCGTCCTGTAAACCTATTATTTATGTATATCAATTTAATGGTTCATAAACTAATAGAAAGGATACAAAAAGGAGGTACCCTTTTCCTTACATATACAGTCCTACACTTATGTTTTCGTTGGTACCTCCCAATTGGTATGTATGTTAACTTGTTACTACTTTTGTTAATGCTTCAACAACACGATCAGCTTGGAACGGTTTCACAATAAAATCTTTTGCTCCGCTTTTAATTGCATCTAATACCATACCTTGTTGTCCCATAGCAGAACAAATGACAACCTTTGCATTTGCGTCAATTTTTATAATTTCCTTTAACGCTTCTAATCCATCCATTTCTGGCATTGTAATATCAAGTGTTACGATGTCTGGTTGTAACTCTTTATATTTTTGAATTGCTTCAATTCCATTTTCTGCTTCACCAATTATTTCAAAATCAGAATTACTTTGTAATAAGTTTTTAATCATCGTTCTCATAAATACTGCATCATCTACAACTAAAATTTTATGTGCCATGTTAATAATTCTCTCCTTTTATTTATAAAGATATCTTAATATTAAATGTCTTCATTTCTAATTCATTATACAAAAAATAACGCTACATTTTAAATATTTTTTTTTAGAATGCTTATATTTTTATATTTTTTTTTAAAATCCAACGAAAACAAGAATAAAAATGCAACATTTCTACTACATAATATTACAACTCTTTAATATAAATTACAACACGGCGGTTTTTTTGCCAATTATCTGGAGAGTCGTTTTCAGCAACTGGTTTCGTATCCGCATACCCAACTGCCGCTAAACGTGATGGTGTAACTCCGTAGTCTTCTATTAGTAAATGGATCATATTTGCAGCACGTGCAGATGATAGCTCCCAGTTAGAGGGGAATTTCTCGTTATGAATTGGTCTACTATCCGTATGACCTTCTACAACAATCGGATTCGGAATAGATTGAAAGAATCCAACTAACTGACCGACAACTCCTCTTGCTTCTTCCTTAATTACAGCATCTCCCGTATCAAATAATAAATTATCAACAATAACGATACTTACACCTGTATCTTCCCGATACACATTAACGTCTCTAATACCTTTATTTGTTACATATGCACTTAATTTTTTATACAATTCATCTAACGTTTTTTTTGAATCTACTTTTTCTTTATTTTTATCATGTGAAATATCAGGTATTGTATTTTGCACTACCTGCTCTTGTTCATTCTCATTATTAAATGTTTCTAGCATTTTCGAGAATTTCCCTGTATCTGTTTTTGATGTCGCAACTAATAATACAAAAAAAGTAAGCAACAGCATCGTTAAATCTGTAAAAGTCGTCATCCATCGTGGCGAGCCTTTTTGTAGTCTTTTTATCATTATTCCACTCCTAAAACTAGGCTACTTTTTTCACTTTATTTTCATAAACAAATGCATCAAGCTTTAATTTTAGTTTAGAAGGAATTTGGCCACAATATAGTTCTGAAATGGCTTCAATAACAAATTTCTTTTCAAAATATATATCTTCAATACCACGATACATTTTTTCCGCGAGTGGTATAAACACTAAGTTTGCAAGAACAGAACCGTATAGTGTCGTTAACATCGCTACTGCCATACCAGTACCGATTTTTGAAGTATCTTGTAAATTTTGCAGCATAAGAATAAGTCCAATTAACGTCCCAATCATTCCCCAAGATGGCGTAAATTCACCAATTTTATCAAGCAATATAGCGCCCTTTTTCAGTTCATTTATTTCTGTCTCAATATCGCGTTCTAGCACTTCTTTCAACTCTTCTTCATCGTACCCGCTAAGCATTAAACGAATGCCTTTTTGAATAAAGGGATTATCAATTTTTTCTCCATCTTCCTCTAATGATAACAGCCCATGTTTTTTTGATTTTTTTGAAAAATCGACAAATAAATCAGCTAATTGTTCCAAATTATCTTCTTTTCTATTTAACACATAAAAAATACTTTTTATATATTTTTTAATCTCACTGAAACGATATGCAACAATGACGGTTGCAATTGTTCCACCTAATACGATAAAAACTGAAGAAATGTCTAAAAAATTTTTAAATCCCTTCATCCCGCCTCCCTCGAGCATAATAGCGCCAGCGATAAGTACAAATCCAATTATTATACCGAATGGACTGGAAATATCAAATCTTCTTGTTCTTTGTTTTCTAACAATTTTCATATCACTATCCTACCCTTCATTTAGATATTGCCTCTTTCATACTTCTTTATTATACTT
>NZ_JBALLY010000015.1:16050-23128 GCF_036963045.1 Bacillus sp. JJ864
ATACTTTTTATAACAATATTATACTTTTTAAATCCATATATAACAATGTATGCATAAAATTGACACATTCTACTTTCTTATTAAGATTAAAATATACGGAGGCGAATTTATTTGGAACATAATATTTTAAAAGTTATTGCACTAGCAGAAAAACTAAAATATGAAATGCGGCACAGCTGGCTTTCTAACGGTCGTCAAGAGAGCGTAGCAGAGCATACATGGCGTATGTCACTCATGGCTATCCTCGTTCATCCTTACTTAGATAAAAAGGTTGATATAGAAAAGTTACTTAAAATGGTAATCATCCACGATTTAGTCGAAGCTGAAGCTGGTGATATCCCTGCATTTGATACGATGAATAGTGCAGAATTACGACGAAAAAAACAAGAAAAAGAACAACAAGCAATTCTAAATATTAAACATACACTGTCAGGTCCGCTTGGAGAAGAATTATATAAACTATGGATGGAGTTTGAAGATAAAGAAACTTATGAAGCAAAAGTTGCAAATGCTTTAGATAAGCTAGAAGTAAAAATCCAGCATAATGAAGCAGACATCGATACGTGGCTTCCTATTGAACATAAAATGACATTCCAAGTTGCCCAGCATACAAATTTTGACTCATTCTTATCAAAGTTACAAAAGATTATTGAAAAAGAAGGAGAACAAAAATTAATTGCTGCTGGGATTGATGTTGAGGTTTGTAAGCAGTAAAACCTCGTACAATTGTAGTTGATTCTATTACAGAAGCTAAAGATTTTATCCAACGTGAAGGCGGAGAAATATTAGTTGAACCTGTATTTATTTCAAGCGGTATGAAAATGATCGCACAGCATCCTGATGGTAATTCGTTTGAGTATATAGAACTTAATCAAGGATAAGTAATCTAAATTTATATAGATCATGCAAAAAAAGCAAATCTGTGTGAACAGATTTGCTTTTTCTACATTATTTTTGATTAAATCCCTTTTTAATCAAAAACTCTTTCATATGCAGTCGCTTCTCCTGTGACATAAACGCGCTCATTGATCCTGTCCATGTCACATCCTTTTGATTTGCCAATCTTTCCTTATAATATTCATTGGTCGTACGATCATATTCATCTAGTAGTTCGCTATATTTCTTCTCATCATATGTGTTTTCATGTAGGATCGCTCCAACTGGTAGGCGAGGTTTCACCCCATGCTTTTCATCTGGTACACCAACTGTCATTCCAAAGACGGGGTAAACGTTATCCGGTAAATGTAGTATTTCACTTACTTGTTCTGGCTTATTACGAATTCCACCAATATAACAAATACCATATCCGAGAGATTCCGCTGCAAGTGCTAAATTTTGAGCAAAGAGAGAAGCATCTACCGTTGCCACAATAAAGTTCTCTGTTGTACCGGCTTTCATTTCTGTCCCATGTTTTTTACATGCCACTTCTAACCGCTTTAAATCTGCGCAGCAAACAAAGAACGCTCCGCAATTTTTTATGTGACGATTTCCAGATAGCTCTGCTAATTGCTCTTTCAGCGTTTCATCTGTTACATATATAACTGAATACGCTTGCACAAAATGTGATGATGCTGCATGCTGTGCTGCTCCAATCATTCTTTCGATTATATTCTTTGGAATTGGCTCTTTCTTATATTTCCGTACTGATACGTGTTGTTCCATTGTATGTATTATTTCATTCACAATATCCTACCCCCTATAGTCTGAATACTTAATAAGTATCACATTTCTTGTATATGGACAAACGATATGCCTATAAAAAATGATACATGAAAAAGAACCAATCGATTTGATTGGTCCTTTCCTGCATATTAAGCTGCTTTCAATACCTTTACACCTTTAACAATATTCCAAACGAAATAATAAATTCCTACCACCGCAAAGATTACATAAGTTGCAATAATAGCGATTCCTACACCCCTTGATTCTCCCATACTCAAACCAAACACACCGGAAAGAGCAAGACCTCCAAATAGAATTACATACGGAATTACGTGCGTCCACAATGCTTTTTTTGCATGATATTTTACATCATCTTCTGCGATAAAGTAGACGATAATTGGAAGTAAAAACGGTGCAAAGAAAATGCTAAAGTAACATAATGAAGATAAAATTTGATTGCCTTTCATACGATTCACCTCTAAAGTTTTGTTACTCTTATTATGACACTTCAAAACTTTAGAAACTATCGCTTTACCTTTCAACTGAATTACAATTTTGTAAGATTCCAGATTATATTTGATTCATAAGCCAATACTTCGTAATTGCTACATACTCTCTAAGATTAGATTGAATTATGATCAGCTTTGGTGTTCTTGCAGACAATCCCTCTAGCTGCAATCCCTGTTTTTCGGCAATTTTTTTCGCACGGTACATATGAAAATCGTTCGTTACAATGATTCCTTTCTTCTTATTTGTTGGAATAAGAAGTTTTGAGAATTTTATGTTCTCATCTGTATTCGAAGAACGTTCTTCCATTGTAATTCGTTCTTCTTGAATTCCCTGCGCTACCAACCCGCGTTTCATAGCCAAAGCTTCGGAAATATCCTCACCTTTTCCTTTCCCACCAGATACAATAACAGTTGTTTGTGGATGTATTTTTAAATATTCAGCTGCTTTATCAATACGATATTGCAAAGCATAAGATGGTTCTGTTCCTTTCACACGAGCACCTAGTACAATCATATAATCTGCAGCATTTGGTGCTTCCATGTGACCATGCTTGTAAATAACATATTGTAAAGTACTTATATAAACTGCTGCAATGATAATGAAAATAAAGCAATACTTTTTGAATCTCTTTCTTTTTAACATCCTATAAATTCTCCTATTTCCCGTTTTTTTCATCATAATATTCTTCCAATTACTTGTATAGTTTTATTTTCCAATTCAAGAATGTTTATCCTTAAAAAGGGTTCATCACCAAAAGACGGGGGTGACATATAGATAGATGTACACTCCACTCCGAGTGGACGCTTTCCGTTCCATGTATTAAAAATGATTCATTTTCAAAAAATCAACCCCATGTTACGGTGATCAACCTTAAAAAGTAATATTTGTACGAATCTGTATAGAATAAGAAAAAATCCCCTTAATACTGTTAAGGGGACTTCATCATTATATATGTGTTTCTTCCAACGTCTGTATAGAAACGGGATGTGAAAAATGATTCATCATAAATACAGCACACGCTGTTAATAGTTCCGCAACAGGCATTACAAGCCATATTCCATTTACACCAAATAATTTCGGCATCACCCACAGCAGAGGAATGATCAGTAACAGCCCGCGACTTAAAATAATTAAAACAGATTTTTTTGTTTGTCGTACAGATTGGAAATATTCACCGTATACGATGTTATAGCCTAAAAATACGTACTGCATGAAGAATAAACTAATTCCTATAACCGTCATATTTAATAATTCTTCAGATTGAACGTCAAATAAACCTACCATATATTTCCCAAAGAATAAACCAATCAGTGTTGCAATTACACCGAGTACAACAGCTGTTTTAACCGCAATCTGTAATCCTTGTTTTAATCTTTCCGTTAAGTTTGCACCATAATGGAAGCTCGCGATCGGTTGTAGTGCTGCTCCAACTCCAAAAAATAAGAGTAACGTCATCGCATGAATACTGTTTACTATAGCATACGATGCAACGCCCTGCTCACCAGCATATTGAATAAAGGCAATATTAAATCCAATCGTTACAATCGCTACCGTAGCCTCTGTCGTGAAACTTGGAAAACCGATAATCATAATTTGCTTTACGGTTTCCCAATCTAAATGGAGTTTCGTCCATTTTAAAATACTGTTTTTTCTAAAGAAATGACTCAGTAGCACAAGAAAACCAATTGCTGCAGATAAAATAGTTGCAGCCGCTGATCCTGTCACACCCCACCCTAGAATGAAAATAAAAATATAATTAAATACAATGTTTAATACCGCCGTGACAATCAAACCTGCCATAGCCAAATTTGGATTTCCATCGTTTCGTATAAATGTACTCAAAACATTTTCTAACACATATATCATTCCAAATGTGAATAATACGTGTAGATAATCTAATGAATACGGTAAAATTACATCATTTGCACCAAATAAGTATGCTATATCTTCTATTTTCCATAAACAAATAATCATTAATATACCAACAATCGTAACCGCTACCGTCATAGACTGTGTGAAAATAGAGCGCGCTCGTTCTATTTTATTTTCTCCTAAAGCGATAGAATACAACGTAGCTCCGCCCATTCCAATCCATAGTGAAATGGAGAAAAAGATAGAAAATGCAGGAACAGCAACGTTAACCCCTGCCAATGCATTCGCTCCCACACCACGGCTCACCATAACTGCATCAATCATAATATTCACCGACATCAGTACCATTCCAAGTACAGCCGGTATTAAATAAGAAATAAATAAACTTTTAATCGGCTTTTCTCTTAAATTCTCAGTTGTTTCCATTACAAAATTCTCCTTTACGACTCTCTGTTTACATTGTAAACCTTCAAGTAACTTGAAGGTCAAGAGAGAAGTAAAAAATTAAAATTTCACTTTTTTACCACAGGGATTTGAATTTCTGTCACTTGCTCCTCTTGATTACTCGTTACAGACCAATCAATTAAAGCTAATTCAATTGCGTCACCACATATTTCATACCCATCCTTCTCAATAGCTAGTAGCAGCCTCTTATAAGTCTTACCAGTTTCTTCGTATGGTCCGTGATGATATGCACACGCATATATCCCCCTTTCAATTACACTTGAAGCATCAGTTTGAAATGGCATGTAATCAAGAAGAATGAATACACTATTGTACGCTTGAAAATCATGTTGTAATAATGCATCTTTTGCTACGGTAACACCGATGTCACCTGAAAATAAACTTTCATCTGCTTGTTTCATATTTTTTTGAAGTGAATGAATATAATATTCAAACATATCGTCCGTTACATTTGAAGTAATAGGAAGAGCTGTAATTTTCCGCTTTGGTAATTCTCCAAAAAAGACCGTATCAGCATCTGTTTGTACAGCTTCTTTCATTAAATGAATTTTATGCTTTATTTTTGCTAACGTATATTCAATTTCCTTTTGTTTTTTCAGTAACATCTCTTCCTGTTTCTCTAATAAATCCATCGCAAAATCTGGTGTTCTTTCATCTATATATCGTTTAATTTCTTTTAGCGGTATATTTAGCTGCCGTAAAAACTTAATCGTATCCAACATTGAAAATTGATCGATTGTATAGTAGCGATAATTTGTTTGTGAATCAACAATCGCTGGATGAAAGATTCCCTTTTCATCATAGTACCGCAATGTCGATTCAGGAATATTATGCATTTTTGCCATTTCTCCAATTGTAAAACGTTGATTTAATAACATATTTATTTCTCCGTTCGTTTCAAATTCATTAACCTAATCACACTTTTTATATTGTCCCTTTACCTCGTTAATAACAGTTTCACTTTATTCTCGCTCTCTATAAGGTAGCAAGTATACTATATGTACTCTTTAAAATAAATAATAAACTGAAAAGCGAGCTTTGTCAGTTTGGCTCGCTCTCAACGTTTATTAAATACGTCCCATCGCCGCTTTCACTGTTTCTACAACAAACGTAATTTCTTCGATAGAAATTACAAGCGGCGGCGCTAATGTTAAAATGTTATTATAACCAGCTGTCGTCATACCGTTACGGCCAATAAGTAATCCTTTTTCTTTACAAGCATTCACAACACTTGCAATTTTGTCCCCATCAATTGGCTCTTTCGTCGCTTTATCGTTTACAAGTTCAATTCCAACGAGTAACCCCTTCCCGCGAATATCTCCTACATATGGATGGTCACCAATCACTTCTTTTAATTGCTCTAATAGAAGAGATCCCATCTGAGCAGAACGATTAATCAATCCTTCGTTCTCCATAATTTCTAAATTTTTAAGTGCCAATGCACAAGCTGCTGGATTTCCGCCAAATGTATTAATATGCCGGAAAAACTCGTATTCTCCCACCCCTTGAAATGCCTCATAGATTTCTTTTTTCACTGCCGTTACGGACAACGGTAAATATCCACTTGTAATTCCTTTTGCTGTCGTAATAATATCTGGCTTTACATCATAATGCATGAATCCAAAAGGTTTCCCTGTACGCCCAAAACCACAAATGACCTCATCGCTAATAAGAAGTGCTCCATGCTTTTTGCACGTTTCATGAACAGCCTTCATATAATTTTGCGGCGGCATTAAAATACCTCCGCCTGTGATAATTGGTTCCATAATAAATGCTGCTATCGTTTCGCTCAATTCCCACGTCATCACGCGATCAATTTCTTTTACACATTCCACATCATAAATATCCTCTGCTTCAATTCCTGGCATACGATAACAGTCTGGCGGCGTGACATGTAAGAAGCCTGCCGCTAACGGCTCATATTGATATTTCCGCTGTGCTTGGCCCGTTGCTGCCATTGCTGCCATCGTATTTCCATGATAACCGCGGTAGCGTGCCATAACTTTAAAACGTTGCGGTTCTCCTTTATATGCATAATATTGACGAGCAATTTTAAATGCTGTCTCATTTGCCTCTGATCCACTGTTAGAGAAAAAAATAACGTATTCCCCGCCAAGCCACTCATTTAATTTTTCTGCTAATCGAATTGCTGGCTCATGTGATTGCGACATCGGAAAATAAGAAAGTTTTTGTAACTGCTTATAAGCTGCATCAGCTAGTTCTTTTCTTCCATAACCACTATTCACACACCAAAGACCGCTCATTCCATCTAAATAGCGTTTTCCTTCACTATCTTCCACCCAGCAGCCCTCTGCCTTCATTCCAATCATTGTACTATTCGGACTATACGGACGCATTCCATGCCAGACGTATTTTTCATCTTTTGCTAATAATTCTCCAGATTGCTTCGTTTTCACCATACATTCCACCTTCCATGCCAACTTTTATATATAAAGCTGCTCGGTGCCTCATGATGATTTCAATTTTTCTCTTCCTAAACTTTCATTCCACAAAAATGCCGTGAATCCTACTAGTTAAGTGAACTACCCACCACTTAACGACCTTACTG
>NZ_JBALLY010000016.1:0-1759 GCF_036963045.1 Bacillus sp. JJ864
CTTATGCATCATGTTGTTTTTTTATTTATTATATTTAAAAAATTATTTAATTTTAAAAATATAAGTCTAAGAATATTTGAACAAATCGAAATTATCGTGTAGAATAATGTTGTATTTATGTAAACGCTTTTTTCTAAGGGGAGGCTAAAATAATGGTAGTAGCATACAAACATGAGCCATTTACAGATTTTACGGTAGAGGCAAATAAAGTTGCATTTGAAGAAGGTTTAAAGAAAGTAGAATCTTATCTTGGACAAGACTATCCATTAATTATTGGGGGAGAAAAGATCACTACAGACGATAAAATCGTTTCTGTAAATCCTGCAAATAAAGAAGAAGTCGTTGGCCGCGTTTCAAAAGCAAGTCGTGAATTAGCAGAGAAAGCAATGCAAGTAGCGGATGAAACATTCCAAACTTGGAGAAAAACGAAACCAGAAATGCGCGCAGACATTTTATTCCGCGCAGCTGCAATCGTTCGCCGCAGAAAACATGAGTTTTCCGCAATTCTTGTAAAAGAAGCAGGTAAGCCATGGAATGAGGCAGATGCTGATACAGCAGAAGCAATTGACTTCATGGAGTATTATGGTCGTCAAATGTTGAAATTAAAAGATGGCATTCCGGTAGAAAGCCGTCCAATTGAATATAATCGTTTTTCTTACATTCCATTAGGAGTAGGTGTTATCATTTCTCCTTGGAACTTCCCATTTGCTATTATGGCAGGTATGACAACAGCTGCATTAGTGTCTGGTAACACTGTATTATTAAAACCAGCTAGTACAACACCTGTAGTAGCAGCGAAGTTTATGGAAGTATTAGAAGAAGCTGGATTACCAGCAGGCGTAGTAAACTTCATTCCTGGTAACGGTTCTGAAGTTGGTGACTACTTAGTAGATCATCCTCGTACACGCTTCATCAGCTTCACTGGATCACGCGATGTTGGTATTCGTATTTACGAACGCGCAGCAAAAGTAAATCCAGGACAAATTTGGTTAAAACGCGTTATCGCTGAAATGGGCGGTAAAGATACAATCGTTGTTGATAAAGAAGCAGATCTTGAATTAGCAGCAAAATCTATCGTTGCATCTGCATTTGGATTCTCAGGACAAAAATGTTCTGCATGTTCTCGTGCAATAATCCATGAAGATGTATACGATCACGTATTAAACCGTGCAATTGAATTAACAAATGAATTAACAGTAGGAAACCCAGAAGAAAAAGGTATCAACATGGGACCTGTTAATGACCAAGCTGCATTTGATAAAGTAATGAGCTACGTTGCGATTGGTAAAGAAGAAGGTAAACTTGTAGCAGGTGGCGAAGGTGATGATTCTCAAGGTTGGTTCATTAAACCAACAATCATTGCTGACGTTGCAGAAGATGCTCGTCTTATGAAAGAAGAAATCTTCGGACCAGTTGTAGCATTCTGCAAAGCAAAAGACTTTGATCATGCACTTGCAATTGCGAACAATACAGAATACGGTTTAACAGGAGCTGTTATTTCTAATAACCGTGAACATATCGAAAAAGCACGTGAAGACTTCCACGTTGGTAACTTATACTTCAACCGTGGATGTACTGGTGCAATCGTAGGTTACCAACCATTTGGTGGCTTTAACATGTCTGGTACAGACTCTAAAGCAGGTGGCCCTGACTACTTAGCACTTCACATGCAAGCAAAAACTACTTCTGAAACTCTATAAGAAGTATAAGAAAGACCTTCTCGTAACTGAGAAGGTCTTTAATTATTGTAACTACTCAG
>NZ_JBALLY010000016.1:1825-23921 GCF_036963045.1 Bacillus sp. JJ864
CCTTTTCCTGCCACATGCCAAGTTTTAAACAAAAGGAGCAGGCCATTTTGTTCGGCGCGTTAGTATAAAAATTCCTTCTCATCGTCGGTTATGGCATTGACTGTATTTAATTTGAATCTGTATAGACAAATAAAATGATGTCAGCGTTTTTTCAAATATATCGGCGATTCGACACAATATAAAGTGAAACTTCCATCAGTGACGACTTTCTCACTGATGGTTAGTTGAACCAATCGGGCTTTTACGGGCAGTCTTCTTCTCCATGCTTCCACAACCTGTACTGCCCGTTAATGCGGGATAAAGACCGTTCGGCAGTATTCGACATGTGTGCACAGAAAGGAACTAACCTTAAAAGGCTTCTAGGTCAGATCCTATTCTTGTTTAGAAGCGGACACTTCTCTTGCATTGTTTTCATAAATAAATCGGGGTCCTTTGGCAACGATATAAGAGCTATATCATAATTGCTATAAGTAATTTCTACCCTCTTAAACGTCCAAGCAGGTGCAGAGAGTAGGTTGTAAGTATATCTGATGCTCGTTATTTCATGGAGTGGAATTATAATTTTGATGAAACCAAATACAGCAATGAGATGTGTGCTTGTAATCTCGTGATAAGAATGAAATAGTGCCCATAGAAGCATAAGTATAATGAGCAACATAATGATTCCTCCTATAATGGAGCCTGTATCAACTTCTTTTGCAAAAAAGAGAATAAAAGGAATGGGGCATAATGCAAGCGTAAGTAGAGACAGCAATGGATTGCGTTGAATTGAAAATTTCACGTGTTACACCTCCTTTGTTACTAGTTTACCTTATTTTGGATTTTTGCGTTAAATTTAAATAAAAACACACAAAATGACTAGAAAATCTTACCCATTCGTCATATTTCTTTGTATAAATTTTATAAATTTCCTGTATAATACAATTGAAGGAAAATCTATGATTAGACAAGAAGACACCGCTTTCAGTTTGCTCGCTGAAGGCGGTGTTTTTTTACATATACTTTAAGAAAAATAGAAACAATTTCTTTCGTTAAGTCTGAAGAGATTGTTCGCGTTGTAAAAATTCTGCCCCGCTGATTACCTCAGCATATACGTCATTTAAGGAAGCTAGAATTGTATTATGAATGTATACAGCGGGAATCGAAACATTTTTAAAGATTAGATCTTTCGTTGCACATGCATCATGCACCACTGTGCATGTAAAGCCAAAGTCAAAGGCAGCTCGTACGGTAGCATCGATGCACATATGGGTCATCATCCCGCATACAACGACTTGTTCAATTTGTGAATTTTGTAATTCTTGTAATAGCGACGTCTCTCGAAAGCTATTCGGAAAATGCTTCAGTATGACCGTTTCCTGTTGAAAAGGACGAACACTTTCATGAATATGTATGCCTTCTGTATTCGGCAGGAAAAACGTTGCATGTTCCTGCATGGAAACATGTTGAATATGAAAAATAGGCTGGTTTGTTTCACGGAAATGTTGAAGGATACGTTTTGCATATTCACTTGCTTCATCGGCGCTTCGCAGTTCCATCTTTCCATTTGGAAAATAATCATTTTGGATATCAACAAGTAAAAGAGCAGTTTTCATTTCAGTTACAGCCCCCAATTTTCAATTTTGTATTCGTTTAATTATTCCATTATTTTAGAGAGTTTTCCTTTTAAAAAAATGAGAGAAAAAGAAATTTACATAAAATTAAAACTGAAAAGTTGAAGAGACTAGAATTTTCCTAGTCTCTTCTTTTGTAGCTATTCAATTGTCACACGGTTTAAAGAGGTTTCTGCAGGTTGTTTCTGCTCTTGTATATAAGAAGTGAGTTCTTCTTGTAAAATGGTAATCATCTTTTGTGCTCGTTGTTGAATAGGGTGAGGAAGTTCATTCATAACATACATTCCCATCTCTATCTTCGTTCGAATTATCTTCCGTAATAATTCTTCACGCATGAACGACACCTCCAAATCGAATGTTGAGGGCATCCCCTTCAAATTTAGCCCCTTGAATGGATAAATGCGTTAATGTTTTTGGTAATGTTTCGTTTTACGGAACCAGCGCGAATAATTAGCTCGTCACCTTTTTGATTTAAAGAGAGTTCACTTTTATCAGAGAATGGGATGGAAAGGATAAAGATATATTCATCCCCGTTTTTTGTGACATACTGCGTCCGGCCGTTGAATTTTACTGCAGTTGGATCTGGATCATTTTTAAATAAAGCATCGCCGACACGCTCTAACATAGATAAACCAACGACTTCTTGTTCAAACATAGGTGCTTCGTAAATAGGGAGCGGCTGAAAACTATCTTGAATTAATGCTTTATATTTCTTTTGAGTATCTTTCCATGCTTGAAAATAGGAATCTGTTACAGTATCAGGAATTATGCGATTAATCATGATGGCATCAACGTTGTAGTTATATAAATTTAAATATGTGAAGCTGCGCTGCGCTTCTTTAATCACCATTTTTTCTGGATTTACAACAACGCGAATGCTTGTTACTTCTCGGTTGGATAAAATATCTCTCATTTCGCCGAGCTGTTCGAGTGTATTTGTTAATTCTTCCATGGCATCATCGGTAGGAAGGGGAAATCCAATAAGTGGCTGTGCAACAGGACGGACAACTTTTAATATTTTACGTTTAATTGGGAATAGTTTTTCCATCCACCAGCTGAGCATATCAGGAAAGCTTAACATTGCTAGCGTTTCACCGGTTGGAGCACAGTCAATAATGATGACGTCATATGTTTTTTGTTTATAGTAATCTAATACACGCAGTAAACTAATTAAATCTTCCATACCTGGGAACATCGTAAGTTCCTCTGTCGTAATATCGTCAGCCGCTTTTGATGTAAATAGCAATGTAATATATTTTTGCAGCTTGCCCCAGCCTTTTTCCATTTCATAGATTGTATTAATTTCTTGCGCCCATAGGTTTTCACAAATTTCTTGCGGTTCTGATGAAAGTTTCATACCAAATGAATCTCCTAAGCTATGGGCAGGGTCTGTGCTCATGACTAACGTTTTTAACCCTTGCTTTGCACTTTGCATTGCTGTTGCTGCTGAAATACTTGTTTTTCCTACGCCGCCTTTACCTGTGTACAAAATAATTCTCATCATTCATATCCCCTTTGTTTCGATAATCGAATATTACGATAGTCGAAATATATCTTTGAATAAAAACCCGCAGAGGGGTCTATCCCGCATTAACGGGCAGTAATATCTCCGCTTCAAAGTTTGGCGGAGGCAAAGAAGCTAAGCGGGAGATAAACTGCCCGNNATCAGTGGGGGATGAAGAGTCCCACTGAATAAAGTTTCACTTTATTCAATCGGAATGTTTTTGATCTTAGGTGAAGTTAGCTTTTCTTCTGTTTTTGGTTGTGATGTAGCAATATGATTCATGATTTTTTGGAAAATCTGTAGTAAAAATGCTTTTTCTTCTTCTGATAGCGCTTCTGTTACAAGGTTAAAGTAATAAGCAGCATTTTGTTTTACTTCTTCTACAAGCTCTAGACCAGTTTCCGTTAAACGAATCAATACAATGCGACGATCACTTTCACTTCGGTAGCGCTCAATATATTCCTTTTTTACGAGACGATTGACTACACCTGTTGTCGTACTCATTGGAATATCGAGAAGTTCCGCAATTTTACTCATCGTGATGTCTGTATTTCGCTCCATCCATAGTAGACAGAATACTTCCGTTTTTGAAAGTGATAAATCAAGGCTTACCCATTCTTCTGGATAGAAAAGCTTCTTGGCGTTATTAAGCAGTAAGTCTAAAAAATGTTCGTATTGCAGCAATTATTTCCACTCCCGTATATTTCGAGGTTCGTAATATTTGTTTTTATTCTATGTTTTATCCAAATAAATGTCAAATGATTTTTAAAACTTTTCAAACTAAATTCATTTTATTCTTTATAAAGAACTATGTATATGCTAGAGTAATACAAAAGATAGATTATTATCCATATTTCTTCATAATATGGATAATAATCCCCTCATCTAATGATGAATTGAGCCACGATAAGGAGGATACTAATGAGAAGAAGAAACACCCAAGCATTCACATTTTTAGCATGGACATCTTTCGTTTGTGCGCTTTCTGGCATGTTAATTGGTATTTATACGTTAGAAGAGCCACTCAGTGTAAAAGGCTATTATTTACTTGGTACATTATTTTTGACGATGTCTAGTTTTGTGCTGCAAAAAACAATTCGTGATAATGAAGAGGATAATGCAAACAACATCCATACTGAACCAGTTTCTAAAAAAGAAACAATTGAGAAGTAAGAATGGAATCTGTTTGATGAAATTTTACAAGGAAGGCGAAAGCCTTTCTTTTTTTGTCCAAAAATGAGTGAAGTATACTGTGTTGACTTGCTTGAACTACTGAAAATTTGGTATCATCAATAGTATTGTAGATTGTACGATATATTATGGAGGTGGCCTAGCCGTGTCAAGAATTTCCGTTGAGAATGTAAAGCACGTTGCCCATTTAGCACGTCTTGCGATTACAGATCAAGAAGCAGAAAAATTTCAAAAACAACTCGATGCAATTGTTACATTTGCAGAGCAGTTAAATGAATTAGATACAACAAACGTAAAACCAACAACTCACGTACTAGATATGAAAAATATTATGCGTGAAGACGTACCTGAAAAAGGTTTACCAGTTGAAGAAGTATTAAAAAATGCACCGGATCACAAAGAGAATCAAATCCGTGTTCCAGCAGTATTAGAATAGAGGAGGGGAATTTCGATGTCATTATTTGATCATTCTGTATCAGAGTTACATAAAAAATTACATAGCAAAGAAATTTCCGTTACGGATTTAGTAGAGGAATCTTACAAACGTATTGCGGATGTTGAAGATAAAGTACAAGCTTTTCTTACATTAGATGAAGAAAATGCACGTGCAAAAGCGAAAGAACTAGATGCGAAGTTAGGCGCTGAAGATAATGGTTTACTATTTGGTATGCCAATCGGTGTGAAAGATAACATCGTAACAAAAGGTCTTCGTACAACATGTGCGAGCAAAATTTTAGCAAACTTTGATCCAATTTATGATGCAACAGTTGTGCAAAAGCTAAGCGCTGCTGACACAATTACAATCGGTAAATTAAACATGGACGAGTTTGCGATGGGGTCTTCTAATGAAAACTCTGGTTTTTATGCAACAAAGAATCCATGGAATTTAGATTATGTTCCAGGTGGATCTAGCGGTGGTTCTGCAGCAGCAGTAGCGGCAGGAGAAGTATTATTCTCTTTAGGTTCTGATACAGGTGGTTCGATCCGTCAACCAGCTGCATATTGCGGCGTTGTTGGTTTAAAACCAACATATGGTCGTGTATCTCGCTTTGGTTTAGTTGCGTTTGCATCTTCTCTTGACCAAATCGGACCGATTACGCGTACAGTTGAAGACAATGCATACTTACTACGAGCTATTTCTGGTGTAGACCGTATGGATACAACTTCTGCTAACATTGAAGTTGGGAATTACTTAGCTGGTTTAACAGGCGACGTAAAAGGTTTACGCATCGCTGTACCAAAAGAATACTTAGGTGAAGGTGTTGGCGAGGAAGCTCGTGAATCCGTACTAGCGGCGTTAAAAGTGTTAGAAGGAATGGGTGCAACTTGGGAAGAAGTTTCGCTTCCACACTCTAAATATGCATTAGCAGCATATTACTTAATCTCTTCTTCTGAAGCGTCTGCAAACCTTTCACGCTTTGACGGCGTACGTTACGGCGTTCGTTCTGATAATGTGAATAACTTAATGGACCTTTATAAGAATACGCGTAGCGAAGGCTTCGGTGACGAAGTAAAACGTCGTATTATGCTTGGTACATTTGCACTTAGCTCTGGTTACTATGATGCATATTACAAAAAAGCACAACAAGTACGTACATTAATTAAAAATGACTTTGAAAATGTATTTGCGAACTATGACGTTATTATTGGACCAACAACGCCAACTCCAGCATTTAAAGTAGGCGAAAAAATCGATGATCCGATGACAATGTATGCAAATGACATTTTAACAATTCCAGTAAACTTAGCAGGTGTTCCAGCAATTTCTGTTCCATGTGGATTCGGTGCAAACAACATGCCACTTGGACTGCAAATTATCGGTAAACACTTCGATGAAGCAACAATTTACCGCGTTGCACATGCGTTTGAGCAAGCAACAGATTATCATACAAAAAAAGCAAGTCTGTAAAGGAGGCGAGCATAGATGAATTTAGAAACAATTATCGGTTTAGAGGTTCACGTTGAGTTAAAAACAAATTCGAAAATTTTCTCTGCGAGTCCAACAGAATTCGGAGCGGATCCAAATACACAAACAAGTGTAATTGACTTAGGATATCCTGGGGTGCTTCCAACTCTAAATAAAGAAGCAGTTAATTTTGCAATGAAAGCTGCAATGGCATTAAACTGTGAAATCGCAACAGAAACAAAATTTGACCGTAAAAACTATTTCTATCCAGATAACCCGAAAGCGTACCAAATTTCTCAATATGATAAACCAATTGGGGAAAATGGTTGGATTGAAATTGAAGTAGACGGCAAAAAGAAACGTATCGGTATTACACGTCTTCACTTAGAAGAAGATGCAGGTAAGTCAACGCATACAAATGAAGGCTACTCATTAGTTGATTACAACCGTCAAGGTATGCCGTTAATCGAAATCGTATCTGAGCCAGATATGCGTACACCAGAAGAAGCGTATGCATACTTAGAAAAGTTAAAATCAATCATTCAATATACAGGCGTATCTGATTGTAAGATGGAAGAGGGTTCCCTTCGTTGTGATGCGAACATTTCCCTTCGTCCAGTTGGACAAGAAAAGTTCGGTACAAAAGCAGAACTGAAAAACTTAAACTCTTTCACTTACGTTCAAAAAGGTCTTGAGTTTGAACAAGTGCGTCAAGAAAAAGAGCTATTATCAGGTGGTATCATTCAACAAGAAACACGCCGCTATGATGAAGCTACGAAGAAAACAATCTTAATGCGTGTGAAAGAAGGATCTGACGATTACCGTTACTTCCCAGAGCCAGATTTAGTAGAGCTTTACATCGACGATGAGTGGAAAGAGCGCGTTCGTGCTTCTATTCCTGAGCTTCCAGATGCTCGTAAAGTACGTTATGTTGAAGAGCTTGGCTTACCAGCTTATGACGCACACGTATTAACATTAACGAAAGAGATGTCTGATTTCTTCGAAGCAACAGTTGCAGACGGTGCAGACGCGAAATTAACATCAAACTGGTTAATGGGTGAAGTATTAGCATACTTAAACAAACAACAAAAAGAATTAGAAGACGTAGCATTAACACCAGCTGGTTTATCTAAAATGATTCAATTAATTGAAAAAGGTACAATTTCGTCTAAAATTGCGAAAAAAGTATTTAACGAATTAATTGAAAAAGGTGGAGACCCAGAAGAAATCGTAAAAGCTAAAGGTCTTGTTCAAATTTCTGACGAAGGAGCGCTTCGCAAAGTCGTAACAGAAATTCTTGATAATAACGAACAATCTATTGAAGATTTCAAAAACGGTAAAGACCGTGCAATTGGCTTCTTAGTTGGTCAAATTATGAAGGCAACAAAAGGACAAGCAAACCCGCCACTTGTTAATAAAATCTTACTTGAAGAGATTAACAAGCGATAATAACGAAAAGCGGAGGTGGCTCGATTAGAATAGGAGGGCATTGGAACTTCTGACAGAGAGGCGTTCTTTGCCTCGGAGGAAGAAGTGAAATGACCGAGTATTCTCGCCACCGGAGCTAGACATAACGAAAAGCGGAGCTAGATATATAAATCCAAATTGAAAAAACAACATAAAAACCACTTTTTTTAGCTGGTCGAGAGCGGCTGGCCACGCATAGAGCGGTCAGGGCCCTTTTCTGCCACAGGCAATGTTAAAACAAAGTGAGCAAACGAGAGCATATCACTTTTTGTTTTACATACCAGCAAGTTGGATGTTGAAAAATCAAAGTGGATATATAACGAAAAGCAGAGGTGGCTCGATTAGAACGGGAAGGCGTTGGAGCTTTCGACAGAGAAGTGCTTTTTGCTTCGTCGGAGGAGGCGAAACGACTGACTGTTCTAGCCACCGGAGCTAGACAGTAACAGCAACGATTAAACAGAAAAAACACCCATATATGGGTGTTTTTCTGGGTTAATCAAACGTTTGTTTAAATGGCATTTCGTTTAAACAAACGTTTGATTAACTGACAAACATAAGGGAAATGCTGTCATGTTAAGTATGGTGAGATAGTTGCAAAAAACTTGTAATAATGATAAATCTAAATTTAGAGAGAATTTTTTCATCATATGAAATAAATAGTGCCTTAATGTGAAAAATGAAGTTATATGACTTCGTGAGAGTGAAAAATGGAAGGAGGGTATGCATAGGAATGCTAAGTGAGTACTTAGCGGCTATTCCTTTCCCTTTTTTGATGAATGAGGGTTTTCCTGTGCTAATGCTATATGAAACGTGCAAGAATTATTTATAATCCGACTTCTGGTCGTGAGTTGTTTAAGAAAAATTTACCGGAAGTACTGCGAAAGTTAGAAGAAGCAGGGTATGAAGCATCATGTCATGCGACGACAGGTCCTGGAGATGCGACTGGGGCAGCGAGGCAAGCGGCAGAGCGTAAGTTTGACGTTGTAATCGCAGCAGGCGGTGACGGTACATTAAATGAAGTGGTAAATGGGTTAGTTGGAAATGAACATCGCCCCAAGTTTGGGATTATTCCAGTTGGAACGACAAACGACTTTGCTCGTGCGATTGGCGTACCTCGTTCCATTGAAGAAGCTGTTGATATCATTTGTGCTGGCCAAACGGTACCTCTTGATCTTGGAAGAGCGAATGATACATACTTTATTAATATTGCAGGCGGTGGCCGTATAACTGAATTAACATATGAAGTACCAAGTAAGTTAAAAACAGTACTTGGACAACTTGCGTATTATTTAAAAGGGATTGAAATGTTACCATCCTTACATCCAACATATGTAGAAATTGAATATGATGGAAAATTACTGCAAGAAGAAATTACAATGTTTTTAATTACAAATACACGATCTGTCGGCGGCTTTGAAAAAGTAGCACCGTATGCTTCTATTAATGATGGTTTATTTGATTTGTTAATATTGAAAAAAGGATCAATTGCAGATTTAATTAAAGCAGCTACACAAGCGCAGCGCGGTGAGCATATCAATAATCCGAAAGTGTTATACACACAAGCAAATCGAATTAAAGTACATTCAACAGAAAAATTAATGATTAATTTAGATGGTGAATACGGTGGTGATGCACCGATGGAATTTGAAAATGTGTATCACTGTTTGGAGTTATTTATTCCAGAACAGCAGGAAACTACCTTGTAAAAGGTAGTTTTTTTGTGAAGGGTGGAAAATTACTGTAGTTATATAAATTGAAAAACCGCCTTTTTTTAGAGGAGCGAGAGCGAGTCATGTTGTATTTTGTATAGCAGTGACTTGTATGTCGGAAAATTAACGTGAATATATAGATAGAAATCTTTTAAATAAGTCATTAAAGACTTGTAATAAGTCTTTAATGACTTATTTTTTATGTCGAAACGTCCGGAAACATAAGAGAACCGTACATTTATAAGTTGGCACACATTTTGCATTATAAAGAGCAAATGACTAAAAGAGGTGGAGAATATCATGAAAACAAATTTTGCTAAAGTAAATGAAAATATTCCGGGTTCAAAGGCAGCTTCATTATTTGAACGCCGTCAAAATATTGTACCAAGAGGAGTAAGCAATGGAATTCAAACATTTGTACAATCGGCTCAAGGAGCACTTGTTACAGATGTGGATGGAAATCAATTTATCGACTTTGCCGGAGCAATTGGTACAATTAACGTCGGACATTGTCATCCGGCCGTTACAGAAGCTCTTCATAAGCAAATCGATCAATATATTCATACAGGTTTTAACGTAATGATGTATGAGTCGTATATTGAATTGGCAGAAAAGCTAGCTGCGCTCGCACCAGGTGACTTTGATAAGCAAGTATTGTTTTTAAATAGCGGAGCTGAAGCGGTTGAAAATGCAGTGAAAATTGCTCGTAAGTATACGAAGCGAACAGGGATTATTGCATTTACAAAAGGGTTTCACGGACGCACATTAATGACGATGACAATGACAAGTAAAGTAAAGCCATATAAAAACGGATTTGGTCCATTTGCACCAGAAGTGTATAAAGCTCCATTTCCTTACGAATATCGTCGACCAGCTGGATTAACAGAAGAACAATATGAAGATTTCATTATTGAAGAGTTTAAAAATTTCTTAATCACAGAAGTTGCACCAGAAAGTATTGCTGCTGTTGTGATGGAGCCGGTACAGGGAGAAGGCGGTTTTATTGTCCCTGGTAAAAAGTTTGTGAAAGAAGTACACCGTTTATGTGCTGAACATGGCATTTTGTTCGTTGCTGATGAAATTCAAACAGGATTTGGCCGTGCGGGGAAATATTTTGCGATTGACCATTATGATGTCGTACCGGATTTAATTACGGTATCGAAATCGCTAGGGGCAGGCGTGCCAATTAGCGGTGTAATTGGCCGAAAGGAAGTAATGAATGAGGCTGCGCCGGGTGAATTAGGCGGAACGTATGCTGGAAGTCCATTAGGATGCAGTGCTGCATTAGCTGTTCTTGAAGTAATGGAGAAAGAAAATTTAAATGAAAGAGCTGTGCATATTGGAAAAGTAGTAATGGATCGTTTTCATCAAATGGCTGGAAAATATGAATGCATTGGTGATGTGCGCGGATTAGGAGCGATGTGTGCCTTTGAATTAGTGAAAGACAAAATGACGAAAGAGCCGAATAAAGAACTAGCCGCCAAGCTTATTGCAGAAACAAATAAGAGAGGCTTGCTTCTATTAACGGCAGGTACGTACGGAAATGTCGTTCGCGTTTTAATGCCGCTTGTGATTACGGATGAGCAACTTGAAGAAGGGCTTATGATTTTAGAAGAGTCGCTTCAATCTTGTTATGGAAAAGTAGATAAAGCGCACGTGTAAGATATAAAAACCCTCTTTTTTAGATGGGCGAGAGCAACTGGCCGCGCATAGGAGCGGTCAGGGCCTGTTTCTGCCACGTGCCAGGTTTAAAACAAAAGGAGAGAGCGAGAGCGGGTCATGTTGTGTTGTGCGAGGCCACGGCTTATGTGTTGAAAAAAGACATAAAATCCTCCTTTCTTTTTAAGAGTATCTGACCGTGCTTGAAACTGTACTAAATATATATATTAAAAACTTGTTTGCCACTGTTCCCACACTCCCTGTTATATAATGATAAGAAAGCATTATATAAATTGGACGTGTTTGCATATTAGTAACTCTGCGGTATTTCAAAACAGAGTTATGAAACTTTTAAAATATTTAAACCTCAGGGAGTGACTGGGATGGTGGCGGAAAAGGAACGAGCGTTTATGGATTTGAAAGATGTATTTGAATACGCTTTTGATGAAATTTTTGTAACAGATGAGAAAGGGATTGTCGTTCGTGTAAACAGCATGTGTGAAAGACATTACCAGTTACCGGCGGAACAATTAATTGGTAAGAGTGTAAAAGAGCTGCAAAAGGAAGGGATTTTTTATCCATCGGCAACTCTTGAAGTGATTGAAAAACAGAAGCCGATTGAACTTGTGCAAACAACAAAATCGGGAGAATATTTACATGTTCGCACGCGGCCAGTTTTTGATGATCAAGGCAATTTACGGAGGGTTATTAGCTACTCGCGTGATTTAACAGAGCTCTATCAATTGCGTCAACAGGTAGAGACAATGACTGATCAATTAAAAACGTATAAAAAAGAATTACGAGAAACATATGAACATGAAGGACTTATTTTTAAAAGTGCAGCTATGGAGAGAATAGTTGGAACAATAAAAAAGGTATCTGTAGTCGATAGTACAGTTCTTGTTTTAGGAGAGACCGGAGTTGGAAAAAGCCGACTAGTGCGCCATTTACATGAACAGAGCCATCGGAAAAATGAAATGTTTTATGAAATCAATTGTGCAGCTTTGCCAACGAATTTAATTGAATCCGAATTATTTGGATATGCAGGCGGTTCTTTTACAGGCGCACATCGTGAAGGGAAAAAAGGGATTTTAGAACTTGCTCATAAAGGAACGCTCTTTTTAGATGAAATCGGAGAAATGCCTCTTGAAATTCAAGCGAAGCTTTTACAAGTATTACAGGAAAAAACGTTTCGTGCAGTCGGAGGCAGAGAATTTAAAAAAGTAGACGTTCGCATTGTAGCTGCAACAAATAGAAATTTGCAAGAGATGGTGAAGCAGGGAACGTTTCGAAAGGATTTATACTATCGTCTTAACGTTATTCCCATTCATATTCCGCCTTTACGTGAGAGGCAGGAAGACATTTTACCGCTCGTTTCTTATTACTTGCAGCATTTTAACGAGAAGTATGGACGCAGTGTGGCATTATCCCCACATGTGTTGCATGCATTTTTAGAATATCCGTGGGAAGGAAATAACCGCGAAATAGAAAATGTAATGGAACGTGTTGTCATTACTGCAGATGAGCTTGTTACAATGGACGATTTACCGTTATCTATGCAAAAATCGACGATTGAGCAATCGGGGAAAAGTTTGTATGAAATGTTAGAAGAAGTAGAGCGCAGTATTATTTTAAAGGCGTATAAAGTGCACGGGTCAAGCTATAAAGTGGCAGAGGCGCTAAAGATTAGTCAGTCTGCAGCAACGAGAAAAATTAAAAAGTTTATTGAAGAGGAAGAAGTATCGATAAATATAAAATTGAGAAAACCGCTTTTTTAGATGGGCGAGAGCGACTGGCCATGCGTAGAAGCGGTCAGTGCCTTTTCCTGCCACGTGCCATGTTTAAAACAAAAGGAGAAAGCGAGAGCCGATCATCTAATGTTCTGCGAGGCCGCTACTTATGTGTTGAAAAACCAACATAAAAATTTCTTTTGTAGAGGATCGAGAGCGTCTGGCCATGCGTGGAAGCGGTCAGTGCCTGTTTCTGCCACATGCCGGGTTTAAAACAAAGGGAGAAAGCGAGAGCGGGTCATGTAGTGTTTTGCGTGGCTGCGAGCGTCTCATTTTTTATGTTACATAAAAAGGTATATCATAGTAAATATAAGGGAGGACGAACAAATTGGATAAAAAAGCAATGTTAGATAAGAAAGCAATGTACATAAATGGAGAGTGGATTCATTTGCATGAGCAAATTGAAATTAACAACCCTGCTACGCAAGAAGTGTTTGCTACTGTTCCAAAAGGCGGGGTAACGGAAGCGAAGCAAGCAGTTGATGCTGCGCATGATGCATTTAAGACTTGGTCAAAGTTAACAGCAGCAGAGCGTGCGAACAAATTGAAAAAGTGGTTTACATTAATTGATGAGCATAAAGAAGAAATCGCCGCTATTATGACAAAGGAACAAGGTAAGCCGTTTGCAGAAGCACTTGGTGAAGTAAACTATGCAAATAGTTTTGTAGAATGGTATGCAGAAGAAGGAAAGCGTGTATATGGTGAAATGATTCCTGCTTCTCACCCGAATAAGCGAATCCTTGTATCGAAACAACCTGTTGGCGTAATCGCAGCAATTACGCCGTGGAACTTCCCAGCAGCTATGATTACAAGAAAAGTGGCGCCTGCATTAGCAGCTGGTTGTACGGCAGTTGTGAAACCAGCAAGCCAAACACCATTAACAGCGTTAAAGCTAGCTGAGCTTGCGCATGAAGCAGACATTCCAAAAGGTGTTTTAAATATTGTAACAGGCAGCGCGAAAGCAATTGCTGATACATGGATGAATGATGGACGTGTGAGAAAGGTATCTTTTACGGGATCAACGGAAATTGGAAAAGAATTAATGCGCGGTGCGGCAGAAACAATGAAAAAAGTTTCTCTAGAGTTAGGTGGCCATGCACCATTTATTGTGATGAATGATGCAGATTTAGATAAAGCTGTCGAAGCAGTAATCGGTTCGAAATTCCGTAATGCTGGTCAAACGTGCATTTGTACAAATCGTGTGTTTGTGCAAGAAGATGTATATGAAAACTTCGTAGAGAAGTTCCAAAAGGCTGTAGGAGAATTACAAGTAGGTGACGGTTTTGCAGAAGGCACAACTGTTGGGCCGCTTATCGATCAATCAGCTGTTGAAAAAGTACAAGAACATATAGAAGATGCCATTCAAAAGGGTGGAAAGGTACTGAACGGAGGAGTTGCAGAATTAGATGGTCACTTTGTTCAGCCAACTGTAATCGGCGAAGCAAATGATGAGATGTTATGTATGATAGAAGAAACATTTGGGCCGCTTGCACCTGTTGCGAAATTTAAAACAGCTGAAGAAGTAATTGAGCGTGCGAATAACACGCCATATGGTCTAGCAGCATATGTCTTTACAACAAATATTAGCCAAGCATTTCAAATTAGTGAAGCATTAGAATACGGAATTATTGGCTTAAATGATGGTCTTCCATCGGTTGCACAAGCGCCATTTGGTGGATTTAAAGAAAGTGGTATCGGCCGTGAAGGCGGTCACTTTGGCATTGAAGAGTATGTAGAAATTAAATATATTTCGTTAGGCCTATAAAAAAGAATCGCATCAACGAAAACGTTGATGCGATTTTTTATTCTTATCCCGCATTAACGGGCAGTAAGACCCCACCTCAAGATTTAGAGAGAAGCAAAGAGGAAGGTGGAGGATAACTGCCCGTAAAAGCCCGATTGGTTCAACTAACCATCAGTGGGGGATGAAGAAAACCCCCACTGATGGAAGTTTCACTTTATTAAAGTGCCCAATTCCCTTTACGGAAGATTGGTTCATGAGTACCATCTGCTGTAATACCGTCAATATCTAGTTCGCCGGAGCCAATCATAAAGTCTACGTGTGTAATACTAGAGTTTGCACCGTTTTCTGCAAGTTCTTCTTTTGACATTGTTTTACCGCCGTCTAAGTTGAAAGCATAAGCATTACCGATTGCTAAATGGCAAGATGCATTTTCGTCAAATAATGTATTGTAGAACAAAATATTTGTATTAGAAATAGGTGAATCGTGCGGTACTAATGCAACTTCTCCTAAGAAGTGAGAACCTTCATCTGTTTCAACTAAGTGTTTTAATGTTTCTTCGCCAACTTCAGCTTTGTAGTCTACAATGCGTCCGTTTTCAAATGTAAGTGTGAAGTTATCAATCACATTTCCGGCATACACTAATGGCTTTTTACTTGTTACATAGCCGTTTACGCCTGTTTTTAGTGGCATTGTAAATACTTCTTCAGTTGGAATATTTGCCATGAATGGTACATTCTTTTCGTTAACGCTGCCAGCACCGACCCATAAATGTTTTTCAGGAAGCTCGATTGTTAAATCTGTGCCTGGTCCTTTGTAGGATAATGCTTTGTAGTGTTTGTCGTTTAAATAGTGTACTTTCGTATGTAAGTTATCGTTATGTTCGTTCCATGCTTCAACAGGATTTTCTAAGTTCGCACGAGTAGCTTGGAAAATCGCATCCCATAATTTTGTGACTTGTTCTTCTTTTGGTACATCTGGGAATACTTTTGCTGCCCATTCTACTGTTGGAACAGAAATCACACACCAGCTTACTTTGTCAGCTTGCATATATTCGCGAACTGTTTTCATCGCTTCTCCAGCTGCTCGGTTTGCGCTCGCAATACGCTTTGGATCTACACCTTTTAATAAATCAGGATTTTCTGCGTAAATAGACATAAATGCTGCGCCTTCTTTTGCTAGTTCTTCACGGGCACGTGCTTTCCAAGCAGGGAATTCAGCAAATGCTTCTTCTGGTGCTAAATCAAATTTTAAGCGTGATAATTGCTCATCTACAAAGTCAACGTATACATGCTTTGCTCCAGATTCATAAGCTTTTCTTGTAACAAGACGAACGAACGGGGCAGCTTCAATTGGTGCACCAATAGTTAATGTTTGTCCCGGTTGAATATTAACTCCGATATTTACCGCTAGTGAAGCGTATTTTTCTAACGTTTGCTCAAATGACATATGTATTCTCCTTTGTTTAAATATTTCTTATATCCATAATACAGGAAAATTCTGAATTTATAAATAGAACCCGATTGTAATCGGGTTCTATTTTCTTATTTAATTGCTAACGAGAACTGTTCTACAGTCGTGTTGTTATGAATACGGACACGTTTCATGCGTAATAACTCATCTGCTTCACCTTTTGTAATGAATTGTCCCGGTTTCGTTGTTGTCGCAAATTGATAATACTTTTTCGTTTCTGCAACAACTTGATCATTTACATGGCCAAATGGATAAGCAATCGCAATAACAGGTTTTCCAGTAACTTTTTCGAGTTTTTCCTTCGAACCTTTTAGCTCTGCTTCATAGTTTGTGATTTTTGGTAAATCTGCATGTGTTGCTGTATGAGATTGAACAGAGAAAATGCCGGAGTTTACCATTTCTTTTATATCAGCTGTAGATAGAGAACCTTCTGTATCGATAGAATCGGTAATCATATACTCTGTTGCAGTTGGTTTAAATTTGTCATCTTTTAGCTTTTGTAAAATATGAAACGCGTTCAGATTATTTTTCATCCCGTCATCAAATGTAACGAAAATTGGTTTGTTTACTTTGTTAATGTCGTTCCAACGTTCAAATGTTAAAAGTGTATAGCCGTTGTCTTTTAAATACTTCATTTGCGCTTCAAAGTTGGCAGGGGAGACAAATAGGTCTTTAATACCGCTTCCTTCTTTATAATCATCAATCGCATGATACATGAGAATCGGTACATGCTGCTGAAAGACAACTGCTGATTTTGTAAGTGGAATCGTTTTTCCGTCTTCTTTTACACCACTTGCTTCAATTTGATATTCCCCGCGCTTACCTTCAAATTCTTTTAGATCGAACGGTAAAGAAAAATGATTTTCTTTTTCTTTAGAAGAAAATGTTTTTACACTTTCTTTTCCGTCAGCGGTGCGCCAAATTTTGTATTGCACCTCTGTCAGGGGATCTTTTACATCTTTCGTATAGATAACAGTATTTGTTGATTCGTGTGTAATCGGATTCCACGAAATGGATCCTTGCGGCTGCACTTTCTCTTCTGTTTTCTTAGCTGTTTGCTGCTTGGAAGCCGTCGCTTCTTTTTTCGGTTCTGTTTGCGTCGAATTACTACAGCCAGCGATGAACAGAGTAGAGAGTAGTATAGTAGAAATATATTTTTTCATAGTATAAGCATCCTTTAATAAAAGTATAAGAAGAGGCTGCTTTGTTTATAAAAACAGCCTTACAATATATAAACTCATTTTCATTTTTCCACATATCAGTCGCTGTTATGCGGTAGGAATTTGCATTTATATCATTAATTGCGCTCTCTTACCAATGCTGTAAACTCACCCATTGTTGTTTTAGGTCCGACAAAATGGCGTTTAATTAAATATTGCTCGTTCGGTAAACCTTTTGTCAGATGATTGCCATGATCTGTTGTTACAGCAAATTCGTAATATTTTTTTGTTTCTTCAACAGCTTGATCGTTATAAGAACCTACTGGATAAGCAAGAGCAATGATTTTTTGACCAGTAAGACTTTGAATTTTCTCTTTTGAAACGCGTAATTCTTCATCATAATTGTTTGAAAAAGCCATCATCGCATGAGTAGATGTGTGCGATTGGATAGAGAAAATGCCGGAATCGACCATCTGTTTAATTTCATCTTTTGAAAGACGATTTGGCGCATCAATATCATTGGCAACGATAAACTCTGTCGCTGCTGGCTGGAATTTATCATCTTTTAAACCTTGTAAAATTCTAAGGGCATTCATATTGTTTTTTCGCCCATCATCTAGCGTAATAAAGACAGGCTTATTAACACGATTGATATCACCCCAACGTTCAAAAGTCAGCAATGTATACCCGTTATCTTTTAAGTATTTCATATGTGATTCGAACTGTTCTGGCGGTACATACAATCCTAACTCACCGTCACCTGGTCCAAAGTATTTTTCAATTGCATGATACATTAGAATTGGTACAGATTGTTGGAATGTAATTGTAGATTTCGCAAGAGGTACTTGTGAGCCATCTTCTTTTAATCCCGTTGTTTCAATTTGATACTCTCCGCGTTTCAAATTGAAGGCTTTTAAGTGGAATGGGAAAGCAAAGTTATGTTCTTTTTCCTTTGAGGAAAATGTCTGTTTGCTTTCAGAGCCATCAGCAGTGCGCCAAACGTGGTATTGTACTTCTGTAAACGCATCTTTTAAATTGTTCATATAGAGCACAGTGTTTTTTGCATCAGGTGCAAAAGGCTCCCATGTTACATTCCCTTGTGTTAAGGGAACGTCTACTGTTTTCGCTTCCGCTTTCTTCGTTTCTTTTTGTTTCTCCGCAGCTGCTTCTTTTTTCTGTTTATCACTAGTTACACTAGTGTTACAGCCTACGAGAATAGTAGAAGAAAGTAAAGCCAATAGTGCGTATTTCTTCATCATATCCATCCTTCTATTGTGTATTATATCCTTGTTAATCATATCACTCTCGAATGAAGAGGGGAATATCCTTTTTTGGATAATTACGCCAAAGATACTGAATTTTTGTAAAGTATCAGGAAGATGTATATATATAAGTTGAAAAAACGATATAAAAACATTCTTTTTTAAGGGAGACGAGAGCATCTGTCCGTGCGTAGAAACGGTCAGGGCCTTTTCCTACCACAGGCAAAATTTAAAACAAAAGGAGAAAGCAAGTAGTAGTCATGCTGTATTCTGCATAGCAGCGACTTATATGTCGAAAATGAATATATAAGTTTTGTGAAGGAAACAAAAAAATAGCTTCCTATTTTTAAATAGGAAGCTATTTGTATAGTTAAATAAATAATCCTGCGATTGTCGCAGATAAAATAGAAGCTAATGTGGAAGCCCAAAGGAGTTTCCAACCGAAACGTGATACGACGCTCCCTTGTTTTTCGGATAGAGCACGAATTGTACCAATGATTGCGCCGATTTGACTAATGCTTGCAAAGCTAATTAAGAATACTGTTACAATCCCGACTGTGCGCGGGGATAATGTTGTCATGATTTTCTTTAAGTCTAAAATTGCAACGAATTCGTTTAATGCAATCTTCGTTCCCATAATACCACCAGCAGAAATAACATCGTGTGCTGGAATGCCCATTAAGAACGCAAATGGTGAAAGAATGTAACCGAAAATTTGTTGTAGTGTAATTTTATAACCAATTGCACCTGAAGCGGAAGAAATCACGAAGTTTACAACTTCCATTACACCGATAAAAGCAATCATTAATGCCGCAACAATTCCGGCTACTTTTAAGCCGTCTAATGCACCGTTAATCATTGCGTCGATTAAGCTGTTACCAAACATATTTTTATCGAACTTTTGGAGCTTTTCATCCGCTTGTGCTGTATCAACTGGTGTTAATAATGAACAAACGATAAGACTAGAGAATAAGTTTAGCGGCAAGGCTACTAATACGTATTTTGTATCTAACATCATCACATAAGATGCTGTGACAGAAGCTGATACAGAGCTCATTGCCGAGCAGCAAATGATAAACATACGGTTTGCATTAAAATGCTGCAGGTCATTCTTAATAACAAGTAATGCTTCACTTGATCCGAAGAAGACCGAGTTTACAGCGTGGAACGATTCCACACGCGGCAAACCTGTAATTTTTGAAATCGCACCGCCAAAAACGCGAACGATAAAAGGTAAAATGCCAAGATAACTAAAAATAGAAAGTAGTGCAGAGAAAAAGACGATAATTAATAATACGTTGAAGAAAAAGACAAAATCTTTATGAATGCCGTTAAATAAAAAGTCTACACCTGTCGTACCAAGTTTAATTAATTTATTGAAGACTTGACCAATCCAAACAATAATTTGCTGACCAACCTTTGTTCCAAATACAAACCAACCAATTAAAATTTGGAAAATAAGCATAATAATAATAGCGCGGAAATTCACTTTTGCTCTGTTGGTAGAGAAAGCAAAACAAATTCCTAATACAGCAAGAATGCCGATAATACTCATTACATAGTGCACAAAATTTGCTCCTTTCAGATGCTGTTAAGTAAATAGAGGAGTTACCCTCAAAGGTTTCAAGTCATACGTATGATGTCTGACCTTTAAAATGAAAATAAAAAAAAGACCCATACAGATCGACTTCCTTCTATGCGAGAAAGCTAATCAACATGAGTCTTTATATATATAATAAAAAAGCTAATATTCATTAGTTTTCCCCATAGTCCAGCAATTTCCGGTTGCCAGGTAGAGACTCTCGATCCATATCATCAAGTATATATGAGGTAACACCATCCGTATGCAATTAGTAGTAGCGTAACATTTATAAAGAATTGTCGTCAATAGATTTTTTCTTCCAATGGCTAAAGAGCGGGGGATTATGGTAAAATGTAACGCAGTGTTATGAAAAAAGAGAGGTCGGAAAATGAGTAATAAAATGACGCCACCAGTTGAAAAAAACGAGTTTATAGATGTAGTGTTTGAAGATTTAACACATGATGGTGCCGGTGTTGCGAAAGTAGAAGGCTATCCTATTTTCGTAAAAAACGGATTACCAGGTGAAGAAGCGCAAATTAAAATTATTAAAGTGAAAAAGAACTTTGCTTTTGGTCGTTTAATGAAGCTTCATAAAGAAAGTCCATATCGCAAAGACGCAGAATGCCCAGTATATAATCAGTGCGGCGGTTGTCAGCTTCAGCATTTAACATATGAAGGACAACTACAAGCAAAAGAAAAACAAGTACGCGACGTGATGCAGCGCATCGGCGGACTACATGATGTACCGGTTCACCCTGTTCTTGGCATGGAAAACCCATGGGTATATCGAAACAAAGCACAAGTACCAATTGGCGAAAGTGAAGGCGGCCTTGTCGCGGGCTTTTACCGCCAAGGAACGCATGACATCATTAATATGGAAACATGCTTAATCCAAGCAGAAGAAAACGATACATTAATTCAAGAAGTAAAACGCATTTGTGAAAAGCACGGCATAACAGCGTACAACGAAGAACGCCACAAAGGAACCCTTCGTCATGTCATGGCTCGCTACGGACAAGTCACAGGGGAAATCATGCTTGTCTTTATCACACGTACGGCAGAACTTCCAAACAAACAAGCAATCATCGAAGAAATCACAGCGAAGTTCCCAAGCGTAAAATCGATCGTCCAAAATGTAAACAACAAACGTACAAACGTCATTTTCGGCGACACAACAACAGTCCTATACGGATCGGAATATATTTATGACTTTATCGGAGATATTAAATTTGCGATTTCAGCACGTTCCTTCTATCAAGTAAACCCAACACAAACGAAAGTGCTATACGACAAAGCACTAGAGTACGCAAAATTAGATGGAAACGAAACGGTCATCGACGCATATTGCGGCATCGGAACAATCTCCTTATTCCTAGCGCAAAAAGCAAAGAAAGTATACGGCGTTGAAATCGTCCCAGAAGCAATCGAAGACGCAAACCGAAACGCAGAATTAAACAACATGACAAACGTCGAATTCGGCGTAGGAGAAGCAGAAGTAGTCATCCCAAACTGGTACAAACAAGGCATCATCGCCGACACTATTGTAGTGGACCCGCCTCGTAAAGGCTGCGATGAAGCACTATTAAACACAATCATCGACATGAAGCCAAAGCGTGTTGTATACGTATCATGTAACCCAGCGACACTTGCTCGTGATTTGAAAATGCTTGAAGAAGGTGGATATAAGACGCAGGAGGTTCAGCCTGTGGATATGTTCCCACATACTACGCATGTGGAGTGTGTGGCGTGGTTGGAGTTGGTATAATAGAAAAGCAGTTGATATAGAAAAAATCTATACCATCTGCTTTTTTGTTTATAAAAATAACATTCAGGACCGATTTTAGTTAAAATAAACATTGCCGATTTTCACAATAGTTTTTTCACAAATTATAAATGTCCAAATGTACTTGTGTTTGATAATAAGTTATTAAGCATGATATAAGTGAAAAGAAGTGGAACATTTGGCTTTATCCCGCATTAACGGGTAGTAAGACCCCCACCTCAAGATTGAGAGAGAATCGAAGAAGATAGGTGGGGG
>NZ_JBALLY010000016.1:23958-29230 GCF_036963045.1 Bacillus sp. JJ864
AAGTTTCACTTTATATTTTTTGACCGAGAGTTTGAAGTTGTATCCATAGTGAGAGGATTTGAGTTTGAAATGATAGATAATTTTTGGCGTGATTTACCACGACCATTTTTTGTACTTGCACCAATGGAAGATGTGACAGATGTTGTTTTTCGTCACGTAGTAAATGAAGCCGGTCGACCGGATGTATTTTTCACAGAGTTTACAAACTCGGATAGCTATTGTCATCCAGAGGGTATGAAAAGTGTGCGTGGCCGTTTGATTTTTACAGAAGATGAACAGCCAATGGTGGCACATATTTGGGGGGATAATCCCGAATATTTCCGTCAAATGAGTATTGGCATGGCAGAGCTAGGATTTAAAGGTATCGATATTAATATGGGCTGCCCTGTACCGAATGTGGCATCGAGAGGGAAAGGTAGTGGCCTTATTCTGCGTCCAGACGTTGCGGCAGAACTTATTCAAGCAGCAAAGGCGGGCGGACTGCCTGTCAGCGTGAAAACACGACTTGGCTATAAGGATGTAAATGAGTGGGAGGAGTGGCTAACGCATATTTTAAAACAGGATATTGCGAACCTTTCTATTCATTTACGTACAAGAGAGGAAATGAGCCAAGTAGATGCGCATTGGGAGCTAATTCCGGAAATCAAAAAATTACGTGACCGTATCGCACCAAATACGCTACTAACAATCAATGGAGACATTCCTGACCGTCAAACTGGGCTGCAGCTTGCCCAGCAATATGGTATTGATGGCGTTATGATCGGGCGAGGTATTTTTAAAAATCCTTTTGCTTTTGAAAAAGAGCCAAAAGAGCATAGCAGTAAAGAATACCTTGATCTTTTAAGACTGCAGCTTGATCTTCAAGAGCAATATGCGGAAGCACTGCCACGTTCAATCACAGGGCTTCATCGCTTTTTCAAAATTTATGTCAAAGGATTCCGTGGAGCTGGTGAATTAAGAAATCAATTGATGAACACGAAATCAACAGATGAAGTGCGTGCATTGCTTGATAACTTTGGAAAAGAATGTTGATGGGACGGCGGGAAACTTTGACGATACCATCAAAGAAAGTATCATGAATATACTATCGCGATTAGTCATGATGACAACATTATGTGTAATTGTCGTCAACCTTTCAAAACTGTTTCAGCCTATGTCAGTGAACTGTGGAGGTTGAATGCGGGAAAGCCGTCTTTCATAAAATAAGTTTGGGGCAGGAAACCGGCAGTGTTTTTGAGAAATCAAAGCACTGCTTTTTCTTTTAGTCAACGCTTGGGCTATTTTACTACAAGCATGATTTATGGAGATGTACTTGAATTCATGGTACCGAGGCAATGTCTACGGTTGCTATCTCCAGTTCTGTACAAATGGCAGCATTTTAATGTTGCGGCGGAAAGAATCTTATCAGCGTACTTCTAGATTTAACAAATATGGACCAGATACATAGGCGCAATGAAAGAGACAAGAATGAATCAAAAAATCATTTGAATCTTTCCTCAGACTCAAGGTCTTCTTGGGGGTTTGGGTATAACCTTAACAAGTATTAATTTAGTTCAGACTATAAAACACACCTTTAAAGTGTTAAAGTATTAATTTAGCGGACATTAACTAAAAGGTTATATTAAACATGATAGTTTAAAGCATGTTAGAGGATAAATTTTAACTGCTGTATAAATAATCAACATTTTAGGAGGACTAACAATGGCAATGAGCAACAACGATATATTAAAAAGAGTGAGATACGCTCTAGATATAAAAGATATAGATATGGTGGAAATCTTTAAACTTGGTGGTATGGAAGTAACGAAAGAAGAAGTAGTTGATATGCTTACAAAAGTAAAGAAAAGTCCACAACATGAAGCTGAAAATGCTGATGTAGTCGAAGATGATTACGTATTAACATGCGATATGATGATGTTAGAGTCATTTTTAAATGGATTTATTACTTTAAAAAGAGGAAAGCAAGATCCGAAACCAGGGCAACCAGCTGGACAAGCGATGCCGTTACAGAGTAATGAAAGTGCCAATAACCTTCTTTTAAAGAAAATGAAAATAGCACTATCATTAACGAGTGAGGAAGTGCTTGATATATTAGACGGAGTGGGAGTTAAGGTAACAAAAGGAGAATTAGGAGCTCTATTAAGAAAAAAAGGCCATAAGAATTACAAAGAGTGCGGTGATAGATACGCAAGGAATTTCTTAAAGGGACTAGCTGTTAAATATAGAGGATAAGGAATAAGCATTGTAACTTCTTAACATTGCATGTGTATTCATGTTAAGAAAGTAGATGATACAATGGATGGAGTAGGAAGTTTGTATCCTACTCTTATTTTTTTAATACATCATGCAAAAATAACATGAACGAATATTCTAGGTGATGAAATGATACATACATATTTAGGTGAGACAATTAATTTTCATATAACTTACAAGAAAAAAAAATCTGTACGTATTTATATAGATTCTTACGGAAATGTTGAAGTCCAGGCTCCTAAAGGGACGCCTGTTGAATACGTGCTCCAATTGTTAGAGGAAAAATGGGATTGGATTCAGAAAACATCCAAGGAAATGAAGGATAGAAGGCTTGGGCCACAGGAGAAGGTCTATGATCAAGGGGAGAGTTTTCTATATTTAGGGAACACATATCCGATACAAATCTCTCAAGATGCAAGTATTGGGCAAGACCATGCAGTGTTTGAAGGGGATAAGCTACATATATATGTGAAACAGCTTGAGGATGAGAAAATAAAAAAAGCCTTAAAACGATTTTATTATCAGCAGTGTAAAGCGTTAGTAGAGAAGAGTATCCAATCATATCAAAGCAACTTTAAAACAAGGCCGCGTTCAATTCGTATTTCAGATAGTAACCGTACCTGGGGAACCTGTGATTCAAAGTTGCAGTTAACATTTAATTGGAAGCTAGCAATGGCACCGCCGAGGGTAATCGACTATGTAGTCGTTCATGAAATGTGCCATATGGTCCATCTAAATCATGATCGATCCTTTTGGCGCCTTGTTGGGAAAATAATGCCTGATTATAAGGAATTGGAAAACTGGTTAGCATTATCAAGCTGGAAAATGACTGTTTAGCAGTGACATCATTGGAGCGATTACTATTGCACTACAGTTTTAGTTTATAATTGCTTCTTCTCTTATAACTGAACTCACAAACACCCCATTGTATTGCCGCATACACTTTAGACATGTGGAGTGTGTGGCTTGGCTAAAGCTTATAAAATAAGGATTTTGAATTAATTGCCGATGTGATTGACCGCATCGGCATATTTTCGTTTCTACAATGAAAAACAGGAAGCAAAATGCTCCCTGTCCCACAGATACATCAACATTTTATCAAGAACTGAATGTAAACCAATCTATATTTCCGAAACCATCTCCGCTGCCTTTTGAAACGATATACAATTTATGTATCCCTGAAGCACCCGATACGCTGGAAGTTTGTGTAGCATATGTATCCCATCTTCCAGTAGGACCTATAGTAAATGTACCTATAAGGGTACCTGTTGGACTATCCAACCGCAGTTCAAGTTGCTTGTCTATAGTTGCATATGAAGGATCCATTCCTACGCTTGCGATGAACTTTGTTTTGCCTGTTCCAAAGTCAACAGTGTCATAACTAAGCCAGCTTCCGGAATTTATGTTGCCTACCACAGTGCCCGTTCCGGCACTATGTGTCAATATTCCCTTTGAACCGCTATAACTCTCAGCTTGTATCGTCGGGGATGGCGCAGGATTTGTTGGGATCTTCTCGACTTTCAGGCTTGACACTTGATGATTAAAGTTACCCAAATCATCAATATTACCTGTAACAACTGTCGATGCTCCACTATAATTTGCATCTGCAAATAAAGTTACTTGATAGCCTGGCGCAATGTGAATGGAAGAAATGGCATCATTGCCAATGCCTTTTACGAGCTGGTCATAATCATAATTTCCAGAGCCGAGTAATTCTGATGGACCACCAAAAGCAGTTCCACTGTAAACCGTCACAGGCATTTCAACACCGTTTAAGCGAAAAAACATATCTATGAATCCGGCGGTCTCACGCTCCGCTTGATTCAACTGATTAAGGATCGGAGTTTTTACCGTGCTCTTCCACATGTCGGAATAATAATTACTGGTAGCTGCTTGCCAGAACCAACTAATGATAGAATCATTCCACACTTGAGGCATAACGGATTTCGCTTGTACTGCAGCTTGATGAATCCATAGCCCAGGATCCGTTGAAGATACCCAATTAAATAGACCTGAATCTGGAACCGTCACTTGATTTTGAATACTTTCGGAATATGATTCGAGTTTCGAATGATATCCAGGTGCTTGATGATCAAGATTTGAAATATTTGAAGCATGAAGAGGCATTGTAACATCTGTAAAATAGTGCAAAGATATCCCTAAGTAATAGAATGTATTGTAAAAATCGCCATTTTTGTAGTAGTCCGATGCTAGATTAAAATACTTCACCCCTGATTGGCGTGCTGTTGGATAAGACCCTCCCGCATAATTCGTTTGCGTGTCTGGATCATAAAAGTGGGACAAAAATGTGCTAGTATCATAAAAAGGATTAATGTGATCAGCATCGTACAAGCCTTGCTCCCAACGATCACGAAACTGTTCAAGCAGATTGCTTGGCTTCTTAATTGCAGGGTTCGCATTGCCAGAAATAAGTTTGATACCGTTGTTTACGATAAAAAGATGTGTACTTTGATCTTGATTATGCGGATCTTCGCAAGACCAAGCGAAAGCTTTTGGAATACTGCCGAATAATGAAGTGATGGTAATTGCACTTATGGCAGCTAATGACAATAGTTTTTTAGTTCGAATACGTTTTTTCATCATACACCTTCTCTATGTTTTTTGATGTTGTCACACCGGTAATAATGCTAAGCATAAAGAAGTTTTGTTAACGTAATATTATTGTTATGTGAATCTTTGTTTAATTTTGTCGTTTTTTGACAAAGAATATTTGTAATTTTTTTGTCCGTTTTTATTGAAAAATAACGAAAAACCACCGATACATAGCATGAAAATGCCTAGTTTGGAGCGGACTCATGATTATCCCAATGAATGTGGCAGCTTATTCGTCTGTCTAATTCTTTCTGATGTTTTAAAGTGATTTTTTCAACTATTTACTGATTACACCTCGTGGTTACAAATCTTTTTAATTCTTTAACTATTAACTTTTAACAAATATATATATCCATTTTAATTTTCCGACATATAAGTCGCTGCTATGCAGAATACAACATGACCG
>NZ_JBALLY010000017.1:0-9056 GCF_036963045.1 Bacillus sp. JJ864
CCCCATTATATATTGATATATCAACATTGTTAACGTTTACAAAATGTCAAAAAATATTTTTCGACATTTTTCTCACAAAAAATCATTTGTTTAAGAGAAGGATTTTTGTCTAAAAATGCGAATGTATTGTATTCAATAAACGGACGTCCTATCTGTTTTTAGGAAAAATAGTAGTAATAAAGAGAGGTGAAAAAATTAAAAATAAAATTTGAGGATAACACTCATATTTTTCCCTTATTACTCATAATCCTATTTTCAAAAATCATTTTGACAAATTTGAGGAGGCTAAATCATATGGCATGTTTACAAATTAAAGGAACAAGACAAGAGGTAATGGAAATGCTTCAGTTATTTGATTTAATGAATACAAAAGGGCTGTGTAAATTAGAGGATTATGTAGAATTACTTCCAGATGTAGAGCAAAATAAAACGACACAAAATCCGATGTATATTGCTTCTGTTGATGTACAATCAAATGATTATACGATGCAAGATGTGCAAAATGATCGTTTTGTATGCGATATGTTAACAGGAGTTTATAACGACTAGTTTACTTTTCCTCTGCCACACATGTGAACTCTTCTGCTAATTAGTGAATATTCTTCCGAAAAAGGAACATATTACTAGATGGCAGGAGGTGAATAACATGGCGAAAATTGGTGTAGAAAATTCTTTAACAAACGTACAACAAGCCTTGCAGCAAAAGGGACATGACGTAGTCTCATTACAATCTGAAAGTGATGTACAAGGATGTGACTGCTGCGTTATAAGCGGTCAAGATTCTAACGTAATGGGGATTAGTAATGCTGTGATAAAGGGATCTGTTATTGACGCAAGAGGATTAACAACCGAAGAAATTTGTCAACAAGTCGAAAGCAGAATTCAATAAAGTGAAACTTTAATGAATAAGGGATCCTATAGAAAGCTTCACTTTGCGATCCCATCACATGCTCGAAGATGGGGACTTCTTTCGGAAATACATTAAAAGAAGGCTACCATTTATTAAAAAGTAGCCTTCTTTTCTATATTTAACTAACGGGAAAGTAACATATACTGGATGAAAGCCCTACCTCTCTCTCATCATTACGGCTCCAACGACCGCTCCTGATACACTAGTATGTGTATACAGTTTACAAATACAATCCATCATTTACGTAATCACTAAAGTTGTTGGCGTTATCGCCCGATCTTTAGCAATCCAGTGATTTATATAAGCAAAAAATAACCAATATATACTAGCTGTAACCGAGACACGAAAATAAATTATAACACCATTAAAACAACAATGTCAACAATTTCTTCAATTTCTTCAAAATAAAAACAGGCTAACATATGAGCCTGTTTGCTAAAATTGCGCTTTTTCCTTTAGTACGTACACAACAAATCCGCTCACTAACATACATAAACCGACAACAAAATTTTTAATGTTAATCATTGATACCTCTCCCTTAGTCTTTCATAAATCATCATTCTCTATATATTATCATTTACCTTATATTCATATCATTTTTAAGCACACTTCATCTACTATATCATAATTCCCTTAAAATACAAGTATCCTATTACAGCTTATTTACCAATTTCTGCAGAGCACCCGGCACTGTTTCCAATGCTTTTTCTACAAGATGTGTACCACTATGTAAGTGCATTACTTGGATCCCATTTGCCCCAACTACTAAAAATGCAACAGGATTAATGGAAACCCCAGCACCACTTCCACCTCCAAATGGATGTAAGCTCTGTGCCTCTGTTTTTTGTTCATTTACATTAAAATCACTTCCACCTGCGCCAAAACCAAAGGCAACTTTTGAAACAGTTAAAATAATACTGCCATCTGCTGTTGATACCGGCTTACCGACAATCGTATTCACATCAACCATTTCTTTTAAATTTGTCATTGCTGTTTTCATTAAGTTTTCAATTGGATGTTGCATCATAGAAAGCACCTCTTTTTCCTTTCAATTCCTTTTTATCGTTTCCAAAAATGATAAAGACATACCAATTTTTACAACTTAATAATTTTTGAAAGTAAATCTTTCTTGCAGAACATTCTTCTCCAAAAAGTTACGTGAGCTAAAAGTACGGCTTACGGTTTGCGAACAATAGGATAAAAAAACAGAAATAGCTCATACTAAACATGAAGCTCTTTATGAAAGGAGATATCACATTGACTGATAAACATGAAGAACGTTATAGAGAAAACGAAGATCATTTCGAAGAAGAATATGCAGCTGAAATTGCACCGAACGGTGTGCCTTACAAAGACAGAGAAGACGTAAAAACAAAAGCCGGAGGAGCAACAGCTGGCTTTATCGCACTCGCTCTTGCAGTTTTATCTTTATTTACTTTCCCAACACTCTTTGGACTTCTTTCTGTCCTACTTGGCATCTATGCTTTTAGCCGCGGGGCTACTGTTACAGGTGGAATTGCTGCAATCGTTGGTGGCTTAGCAGCAATTGTCGCATTAATATTCCGAGCGGCTCTTATCGGCTTATTCTTTTCTCTTTTTTAAACACAATAAAAGGTATCTTGCTTATGCAAGATACCTTATCCTGTAAATACATCCTCAGATGGATAGCGAATTTTTTGTTTTGCTGGCCGCGCAAGTGAAAATACAAGTGTTAGCGGTCCAATTAATCCGCAAAACATAACAAACATAATCACACATTTTCCAAATGCTGATAATTTAGCCGTAATCCCCATTGTTAATCCAACTGTTCCAAATGCTGAAATTGTTTCAAATAAGACTTCTATAAAACTAAAATTTTCAGTAAGCATTAGTATAAATACTGCCACAAAAATTAAAAATTGACTGGCAATGACAATCGCCAATGCTCTCGTCACTGTCGATATTTTTATCGTACGACGAAATAAAACCAAGTCTTCTTTTTTCTTGAAAAATGAAAGCACAGATGTAATTAAAATAACAAAAGTGGTGAGCTTAATACCGCCTCCAGTCGAAACGCTTCCTGCTCCAATAAACATGAGCACCATCGTAAAGAATAGCGTTGACTCTCCCATACTTCCGTAATCAATTGTATTAAATCCAGCTGTACGTGGTGTAATTGCTTGGAAGAACGATGCCCACAACTTCTCACCAAATGATAAAGAACCTAATGTTTTTGCGTTATTATACTCTAATACAAATATGATAAGCATTGAAGCTGCAATTAACACAATCGTACCAATAATCATGATTTTTGAATGAAGCACTAGTTTTCGAAAACTGCGGCTATACCATATATCAATGAGTACGGTAAAACCTAAACCGCCTGTTACAATTAACGAACAAATACCAATATTAATAATAGGATCGCCAACATATCTCGTTAAATTATCTGGCCATAATGCAAATCCAGCATTATTATAAGCAGCCACGACATGGAACAAGCTGTAATATAGTCCTTTCCCAAGTCCAAATTCAGGAACTAAGCGAATAGATAAAAATACAACACCTACTAATTCAATACAAATCGAGAAGAAAAACACACGTTTCACTAATTTTACAAGCCCGCCGATGTTCGTTTGGTTTAACGCCTCTCCAATAAGAAGGCGATGACGCAGCCCTATCTTTTTACCTAACACCCAAACTATTAAAATAGCTATTGTCATTAAACCTAAACCACCAGTTTGTATAAGAAACATAATGACAACTTGTCCAAATATGGTAAATGTACTATTCACATCTACTACACCTAAGCCAGTTACAGTCGCAGCAGACGTCGCTGTAAAAAAAGCATCTACCCAGCTAATAGACGTTTTTGTTGAAATTGGTAATTTTAACAATATTCCCCCAACGATAATCAAAGCAAAAAAGCCAATTGCTAAAATTTGTGGTGGACTTAATCGTATAAAACGATCATTTAAGTCTCGTTTTTCTATCATTTTCATAGCACTAACTCCCTTAATCCGTCCTCCAAAATATGTAACATAGTTGAGCATAATCTTTTTTCTTATGAATTTCAACTTTTATTTCCAATTGAACTACCCCCACCTACCGTTTCACGCTTGAGGTGAAGGTCTTCTCGCCAGATATGATAAAAAAATAGAAAATTCCTAATTCCTTCACTCCAAGTTCACATTGAATTCACATCAGTCTTTTATAGTATAACTATCGAAGCTGTTCCTCCCTAATAATGAGACATCCCCAATGTCTCGAACAGCTTTCTGTCCCTAACTTAAATTGACATAAATTGTCCCCCTTCCTATGCCATCTTGTAATAAAGATGGCTTTTTTTTATCTCACTACTTATATTCACTTCTCGTATATATCCATTTTAAATTTCCAACCAGTAAGTCCCTGTTATGCAGCATACAACATGACCTGCTCTCGCTTTCTCCATTTTTTTTAAACATCGCATGTGGCAGGAAAAGGCCCTGACCGTTTCTATGCATGGCCAGACGCTTTCGCCCACCTCAAAAGAAAGAGGGTTTTCTGTCGATTTTTTAATTTGTATTTATATAAAAAAGAAGAAGTGAATATACTTCACTCCTTCCTTGATTTGCTTCCTTTTTTCGAACGATATTCTTTTCCTTTGTTATCATCACCCGTATTAAACTCCGCACCCAATTCCTGTTGATATTGGCCGGCTTTAGGTGCTCCTTGATTCCCGCTCCCTTTACTACCATTACGATTCGTCATACAACTTCCTTCCCTTCTTTATCATAATATTGTTAGTATGCTTCGTTTCATTCAAAATACACATGAAAAGCCTTCGCTTGATCGCGAAGGCTTTAACATAACAAAACGGTTCCCTAATGCAAAATACATAAAATGATTTATATTAAATTAATTTTTGTGATATAGCAATCATAACTGTCATTTCTTCTTCAGATAATGTAGAAAATCGTTCTTTCAAATACAACTTGTTCTGTTTTTCCATCTCAGCTACTAACTCTTTTCCTTTATCAATAATCTCCAAATACACAACGCGGCGATCTGATGTACTACGTGAACGCGTTACGAGTCCTTTTTTTATTAATTTTTCTGCAACAGCCGTAATATGACTATTCGATACATTCAATTCATTCGCAACACGAGAAACCATTTCCTTTTGGTTTCGATTTAAAATACGTAACACGAGAAATTCATTCCACGGAATATAATCCTCAAAAATTTTGTTCATATCATTACGGATTGTACGAAACATAGCAAAAAAATTTGTCGACAAATTCTCGATGAGCAACTCGCGATTGTTAACCATTTTATACAGCACCCCTATGTATTTAATATAGTTAAATAAAAACATTATGAACTATATTAACGTACTTTTTTCATTTTGTCATCCATTTTATTTGGAAATTCATGTATCTTTTCTTTCTTGTATGGAAATAGATGATAAAGGTTGCTTTTAAAAATTGCTGTACACTTGATCAGCGCGAAACCAGGGTGCCTAGAAGCACCCTGGTTTCATTTTATTCCAGGTAATTAAACAGTACCCTTAACCTACTTTATGTAAAGTTTCCGAAATTGAAGGATGTCCCCACCGATTATAGTTTCACTACCTATACTCCATTTTCCTAAAAAATGTTACAATATACAAAAAGTTATTTTTTTCCAAAACAAGTAGGGGGGATTATATGAAAGAACAAGACGATCGATTTTCAGATTTAAATATAAAAGAAAAAACACTTGTAATTAGTAGTATTTCCCTACTCATTTTTCTCGCATTGGCTTTTATATTTTTTGTTTCTGTTGGTGTATTTCATCTTACTGGGGTCGAATATACATCTCGAACAACTCTTCTTCTCTTTTTTGTATTAAGCCTTATTTTAGACATATTTAGTAGTTTTGGAATTGGTTTGTGTAAAATATTTTTTAACGCTCCGTTAAACCAAATGCCTAAATGGCTCTCATTTCTCCTTCTTGCTATTTTACAAATTTCCTTTGATTGGATTACGATTCATATTACAGATGAATGGATTGATGGGGTTACCATTTCTAACATAGGTGAATTGTTAATTGTCCTAACCTTTTTCACAATTGATAAACTATGGATTACCGATAAAAAGAAAAAGTAATTTCACAAGCTTTCCACAAAAAAACTTGATACAATATGAGAAAATATAGAAAGAGGTGTCATACATGACATTACGTCAATGGTTTGAAAAAGGTATGTCTTTTGATACATATGTAAATAACATGGCAGTTAATCAATACGAATTACTACACATTTACAATAACTTCTTAATTCCTAATGAACTTCTTCCAATTTTAGAAACACGCCAAAATGACAACTTAAAGGTTATTGTTTTAACCGCAGATTGGTGCGGCGATGCCCTTCTTTGCGTACCAATTATGAAACGCATTTGCGAAGTTGCTGGCATCCAGATGAGCTTACTCATTCGTGATGATAATTTAGAGTTGATGGATCAATATTTAACAAATGGTACAGCACGTGCAATTCCAATTTTTATTTTTACCGATCAAGATGGGAATGAAAAAGCAGTATGGGGACCTCGAGCACCAAAAATACAAGAGTTGGTTACCTCTATGCGTGCAACACTTCCTAATAAGGAAGATCCAGGGTTCGAAGAAAAACAGCAAAACATGTATGCAAAATTCCGTAAAACATTAGCTTCTGACACAGCAATTTGGGAACACGTAATGAAAAATATAATAGAAAGAATAGCAAAATAAAAAACTGCCCAATGGCAGTTTTTTCATTATAAAACAAAGAAATAAAACACCGCAGCAAGAATGAAACGGTAATATGCAAATGGTGTTAATTTCACACGAGATAATAATTTTAAGAATGAAACAATCGCTAACATCGCAACTACAAAGGCAGTAATAAATCCGCTCGCAAATAATGGAAGATCTGCTGCACTTAATTCATTCCAACTCTTAATTAAGTCAAGACCTGTTGCTGCAACCATCATCGGTACTGCAAGAATAAATGTATATTCAGCAGCCGCTGTATGAGATACACGAGCTAATAACCCACCACTAATCGTAGATCCAGAACGTGAAAATCCTGGCCATAGCGCTAAACATTGAAACATTCCAATTGTGAATGCTTGTTTATAAGTAATCTCGTCCAATGTTTTTGCTGTGCTTGGTTTTGAAAACTTCTCAGCAATAATCATTAAAATACCACCAGCAACTAGACTAATAACAACCGGTCCTGTCCCGAATAAAATCTCTTTGATTTTGCTATGAAATAAAAAACCAAGTAAACCAGCTGGAATCATTCCGATAATAATATGTAATAAGTTTAAAGATGGCCCTTGCTTTACTCGTCCAATTCCAACTAATGACCATAATCGTTTCCAAAATACAACAACAACTGCTAAAATGGACCCTAATTGTACAACAACTTCAAATGTTTTTGCCTTATCTCCTTCAAACCCAATTAAATGCCCTGTTAAAATCATATGTCCTGTTGATGATACAGGTAAAAACTCCGTCAATCCTTCAACAGCACCCATGATTAATCCAATTAACCAATCAGCCACACTCGTGCCTCCTTAATACCTTTTAATGCTTTATTCACACTTTATCATAATACCTCATCTTTACAAAACACGCATTGTTTTTTTCAAATTCATTCTAAATACATAGGTACGTATTACTTTTCTAAATCCTTATTCAATAGTATGATTAAAGCGGTTTGTTTGTATATTAGAAAGGAGTATATATGAAGGAAACTACATCGATTTCACAAAAAATAAAACAATTTGTCTTATTATTTTTCCCTATATTTGTTACCCAGATATCATTATTTTCCATGAGTTTTTTCGATACTACGATGTCAGGCCATGCGAGTGCTACGGATTTAGCTGGCGTTGCAATTGGAACAAGTATATGGATTCCAATTAGTACAGGATTAACGGGTATTTTAATGGCAACCACTCCGATTGTCGCTCATCTTATCGGTTCCAAACAAAAAGAAAAAGTCTCTCACGTTGTGACACAAGCTGTATATTTAGCGATTTTTGTCAGCTTTATCGTTATGCTAATTGGTTTTTTTGCAGTTTCACCTATTTTACACGCCATGCATTTGGAGCAACAAGTAGCTCAGATTGCTAGTCAATTTTTAAGCATTATCGCATTTGGTATCATTCCACTGTTTGTTTATACAGTCCTCCGCGGTTTTATTGACGCCTTAGGAAAAACACGGACTACAATGATTATCACTTTACTATCTTTACCGATTAATATTGTGTTGAACTATGTACTCATTTTTGGTCATTTCGGTTTTCCTAAACTCGGAGGAGTCGGAGCTGCGATTGCCTCAACAACCACATACTGGTGTATTTTGCTGATCACAATTATCATTATTCGTACGAAAGAACCGTTCTCCTCATATGGTGTCTTTCGATGGCTTTATCGTCCCTCCCTATCTAGTTGGAAGGAATTGTTAAAACTCGGGATACCTATTGGATTTGCAATCTTTTTTGAAACAAGCATTTTTGCCGCTGTTACGTTATTAATGAGTAATTATAATACAACAACCATCGCCGCTCACCAGTCTGCAATAAATTTCGCGTCTCTTTTATATATGACACCACTCAGCTTATCTATGGCAATAACAATTTCTGTTGGATTCGAAGTCGGTGCATCTCGGTATAAAGATGCTAAGCACTATAGCTTTATAGGGATTGGCTTGGCACTAGCTTTTGCATTTGTTTATTCGCTCTTACTATTTGTATTTGATGAAAATATCGCTTCTATTTATACAAATGATCCTGTTGTACACGACTTAACGAAACAATTTCTAGTATTTGCGATTTTGTTCCAATTTTCTGACGCCGTTGCTACACCAGTACAAGGAGCACTTCGTGGCTATAAAGATGTAAATGTCGCTCTTATTATGACGCTCATCGCCTATTGGGTCATAGGTCTGCCGCTTGGTTATATCCTTGCAACCTATACACCTTTAGCCGCAAAAGGGTATTGGATTGGACTTATTTTAGGATTGGCTTTCGGAGCAATCTTTTTACTCGCTCGTCTATTACAAGTACAGAAAAAATATATTGTAGTCAAAAGCCGCTAAATAGCGGCTTTTGACATTTTAAAAATACAAAAAGAACAATTCTCTACTTTTTGCATA
>NZ_JBALLY010000018.1:0-362 GCF_036963045.1 Bacillus sp. JJ864
ACTATTTTTAGTTATAATATTCAAAATTAAAATTTAATGTAATATCATGAAAAGGTGATGGTTATCACCCTATTTGTTTCTCCTTATACCATAGATAAGACTGAGTTCCTGGTCTTATCTTTTTTATTTATGAGTTCTTGTTACACATTCATTAACATAACAAAATTTTTGTTATGGGTTATTTGTTGTCATTGGCTCGATGGCGGTGTGGCGGTACCCCTTAACGTTGTAAATCCGCATTTTGGGGACGCTACCCCTGTATGAAAATGACGAGAGGTAGAGAATTGCTTACACCGGAACAACGACAAGCCTTTATGCAAATTCCTGAAGATGAGTGGATGCCAGGAACCTACTACACTTGT
>NZ_JBALLY010000018.1:645-1198 GCF_036963045.1 Bacillus sp. JJ864
TGGAACAAGAACTCACCATATGCTGGAACAGATGTGAATAAAGTGAAATGGGAATACAAACTTTACTTTAACGATGGTTCCAACGGAAATCTTGTACAGTCATTCTCTTCCCCGCCAGCAATTAGCCGAGATGGCACTGTATATGCAGCAAATCAAAATGGTAAGTTATATGCATTTAATAAAGACGGCTCTATCAAATGGGTTAAAGAGGATATGGTAACAGCACATACTACACCAGTTATTGCGAAAGATGGCACAATTTATGTTGCGGGTATGAAATTCACTGCTGTAAATCCAGATGGATCAATAAAATGGCAAGTGAACAATGTGAATATCCAAGATACACCTATCATAGATAGTAAAGGTATCATTTATGTGCGTAATACAGAGACAAATAAATTAGAAGCGTACAATTCAAATGGGGAACAACAATGGGCATCAAACAAAATTTCTGAAGGAAAAGTCGGAACCAATTCTATGCTCATTTCAAAAGATGGAATTATTTATACTTTAATTACAGATGACAAGACTAATTCTCTCTATGCTCATGATA
>NZ_JBALLY010000019.1:0-51628 GCF_036963045.1 Bacillus sp. JJ864
CTTTAAAATAATAAATTTTACAACATATTTTCATATGCAATATTTCATAAAATCCCAAGATGTTATATTGTTATAATAAGAAGAGGAATCCATTCCATACGCAGTAATTAAGATGGGATTTTATTGCAAAAAAGTGAAAAATTATTATTTTTCTCTTTTTTGTTTTTAAAACATAACTATATAATTAAATATTAGGATAAAAGGAAGGTCGGGGTGTAAATGTTATTTGTGAAAAACGGTAAAATTAGCACAAAATTAAATGTATTAATGATTACAGCTAGTATTGCATGCATTCTCTTATCAATTATAGGAGTTGTCGGATTAAAAAAGACAGGTGAGGCTTCTACAAGTATGTATGACGAAAGGTTACTTCCGATTTACTGGATAGAATCTGTAGAATCTAACTTTTACTATATGAATTACAATTTTATGGAACTGATGAACACAACTGATGAAAAAAAAGATAAAGAATTAGCAGATCATATAGATCAAGTACGTAAACAAAATGATGAATTATTTAAAAAATTCGAGTCTAAAATTAGCGCCAAAGAAGAAAAACAATTATATGAGGATTTTCAAAAAGATTATCAAGAGTTAAGGAAACGATTCCGTGAAGGACAAAATTTAGCAATGCAAAATAAAAACGAAGAGGCTTATGCTTATTATTTAAAAGAAGTTGAGCCTATTATGCAAAACTCAATTAAAGGCATTAAAGAACTCATTAAATATAATGGTGAAAATGCGGAACAATTACAGAAAAGTAATGCCAGCAGTGCACAGACTACAATGCTGATGTTTATTATTATTTCAGTGGTATCGGTTGCGGTTATTATATTCATTGGATATATCATTAAAATAGCTATTCAACGTCCAATTGCTTTATTACAACATGATATGAAAGAAGTAGCAGACGGGAATTTAGTAGTACGTACTTCTTATCAAGCGAATGATGAATTAGGAAAAATTGTTACCTCTTTTAATCATATGTTAGACAATCTACAACAACTAGTTGAGAAAATAAAGGTAACAACACAAGAAGTTACTTCCTCTACTGATAGTATGCTGCAAAATACAAAACAGGCATCTCAAATCTCTAACGAAGTGGTTCAAACGATTCATGAAGTGAACAAACAAATAGAAGGGCAAGTTACGAGTATGCAAGAAAGTTCAATAGCAATGAATGACGTAGCCAGTGGAGTTCAAACTGTAGCTGAATCGGCTTCTACTGTTGCGGAAATATCTGTTGTTACAACAGATCGTATAAATAATGGAAGTAAAGTAATCCAGCAATCTATTACGCAAATGAATAACGTCCACAAAGTTGTTGAAGAAACATCTGCAGTGATAGAGCGTCTTGTTACGCGCACGCAAGACATAGATAAAGCTTTAAATGCCATTACGAATATTGCGGAACAAACAAACCTTCTTGCTTTAAATGCTGCAATTGAAGCCGCACGTGCAGGGGACAATGGAAAAGGGTTTGCAGTTGTTGCGGCTGAGGTGCGAGACTTAGCCGAACAGTCAAAGCAATCTGCAAATGAAATTAATGACTTAATTAAATCTATCCAACAAGATACAAAAGATACCGTTCAAATTATGAAAAAAGGACAAGAAGAAGCGGCGCAAGGAAAAAATACTGCTAATGAAGCAGACCGAGCATTTTCAACAATTATGACAGATATTCATAAGATAACAAGTCAAATCCAAGAAGTATCAGCTACAACTGAAGAAATGTCTGCTGGGACGGAAGAAATTAACGCTTCATTATCAGTAGTATCAGAAACTTCTACAGGAGTAGCAAAGGATACGAAGCAAACTGTACAAGCAATTCAAACACAAGCATCATCAATTAAAGAAATAACAAATCAATCTATGCAAATAAGGAAAAAAATTGAAGAATTAGAAGGGGTAATTTCACAATTTAAAATTTAAGGATAAAATTTATTTATGAAACCTTACAGAACTGTAATTTTTATGTAAGGTTAGTAGATAGTTGCTTTATTATTTCAATGCAATAATGAGTGTATAAGAAATAAGAATAAATTGATAGAAAGAGAGTGCTAGCAATGATCGTAACAACAACTTCTGTTATTCAAGGAAAAGAAATTATTGAGTATATTGATATCGTAAACGGTGAAGCAATTATGGGTGCAAATATCGTACGTGATGTATTTGCTTCTGTTCGTGACGGAATGTTAATGGTTGCTGTAAGTGGCACAGCTGTACGTGTGTAAATATATATTACTAAAAATCAAATAAAGGATAGTACTAAAAACTTGGAACATATACGTTCATTAGTTAGTGGGATCCCAGAGTGAGGTAGAAAAGATTGAAAAAGCGAAATATTTTTATTGGAGCTGCAATGAGCGGTATGCTTTTATTATCAGCATGCGGTTCGTCAGAGAACATTGCAACATCAAAAGTAGGAAATGTAACAGAAAATGATTTGAATAAACAATTAAAAGAGAAATATGGAAAGGCAACTTTACAGCAAATGATGCTGAACAAAGCTTTACTTGATACATATAAAGTTTCTGATGATGAAGCAAAGAAACAAGTAGAAAAGATTAAAGAGCAGATGGGAGATAAATTTAAATCTGCTTTAGAACAATCAGGTATTAAAGATGAAGATGCATTAAAGGAAAATGTGAAAGCTCAAATTGCTCTTGAAAAAGGTATTAAAGCAACTGTTACGGAAAAAGATATTAAAGAAAGCTATAAACCTAAACTGAAAGCAAGTCATATTTTAGTTAAGGATGAAAAAACAGCAAAAGAAGTAAAAGAAAAACTAAATAATGGAGAAGATTTTGCAGCATTAGCAAAACAATATTCAGTAGATCCAGGCTCGAAAGAAAAAGGCGGCGAATTACCGGAGTTTGGTCCAGGGCAAATGGATCCTAAATTCGAAGAAGCGGCTTATAAATTAGAAGTAGGGCAAGTAAGTGATCCTGTACAATCATCTTTTGGATATCACATTATTAAAGTAACAGAGAAAAAAGAATTAAAGTCTTTTGAAGAAGAGAAAGAGAACATTCGTAAAGAATTAGAAACACAACGATTACAAGATCGAAGTGGAAAATGGAAACAAAAAGTGATTAATGATGTATTGAAAAAAGCAGATATAAAAGTAACAGATAAAGAGTTAAAAGATACATTTAAGGAACTTAAATAGGTTTAGGAAAGTGAGTCCGATGCCAAAAGGCATCGGACTCACTTTTTTTACAATAAGGAGTAAAGGAAATCGATTTTTATGTGTTTTTTTCAATTTGTACCTATATAGTAAACTTAAATACTAAATTGATGGCCATGACTTCAAAAATTCTTTTTTTGTACATATTTTTTTTAGAAATTAGCTAGTAAAATTTGTATATAGATTATTCTTTTTCACAATGTGTACAGCAATGAGTAATCCTGAAACTCTCATTTTTTTGATGTATATGTAAATCTTTTAAAGAATGTATTCCTTATTAAAGCTACTGAAAGGCTTTTGTAACATTTATGAAAGAGGTATGAAAGATATTTAAAATAGTCTAAACTTACTAACATGAAGTTTAGATTAGCCAGTAGTAAAAAGTGCACACAGAGAATGAGGAACAGTATTTGGAATTTATATAAGATTAGTAGGGAGGGATCAAAAAGAATGAAACGTGTTTATAGGGTAAAACGTATAGTAATTATAATTGTAGCAATTACAGCTAGTTATTTTATGTTTCAATCTATTACGTCACCAGCAAGGGCTGTAGCGAAGCAAGAAAATACAGTACAGCTAGTAAGTGACCAACCCAAAGTTGAAATGAAGAAAGCCGCTCCAAGTCGATTTAATGGTAAGGAGAGAAAAGTCGCGTATCTTACTTTTGATGATGGACCAGGAAAATATACGGCTGAGCTCTTACAAATGTTGAAACAAAATAATGTGAAAGCGACGTTTTTTTTAATTGGTAAAAATGTAAAACAGTTTCCTGAGTTAGTAAAGCGTGAAAACGCAGAAGGGCATTATGTGGGCATGCATAGTATGACACATGATTTTAAAAAATTATACACAAATGGTGGGTATGTAAATGAAATGAACCAAGATCAAGGGCTAATAGCAAATATTATTGGACAATCTCCAAAGTTAACACGTCCACCATATGGATCAAGACCAGGATTAAACGAAGCACTTCGAAATAAAGTGGTTGAAGGTGGTTTTAAAGTATGGGATTGGACAATCGACTCTTTAGACTGGAAATATAGCAAAATACCAGTTGATGCAGCCGTAACAAAAATTGTTGAAAATGTACTTAAGAGTGCAACGAAGCCACAAGAAGTTATTTTAATGCATGATATTCACCCACAATCTCTTGCTGCTGTACCGGCCATTATAAAAGGATTAAAAGAAAAAGGGTATGAATTTGAAGCATATCATGAAGAAAATCATTTCCCAGTTAATTTCTGGCACGATAAGCGTATTTGATGGAGGAATTAATATTGATAGGAAGTTAAAAGATAAAGAAACAAAATTAAAAGATATTGGTAAAAAAGTTAAAGCTATTAATAGATTGAATAAAGAAACACAAAAAGAAAAAGAGAAGTTTAATCAATATACAAAAGAGTACAATGAAGGGAAATTAGCGTTCTATAAAAAAGCGAAGATTAAAATTAAAGAAGAAAAGCAAGGAAAATAAGGATAAAAGTCTTCGTTTTTATAGCGATACGTAGTGTGATAGTAATTCATTGTAATTTAGAACAGTATATTAGTGGAGAATGTGTTATAAAAATCGATCAATATATCTGTTTATCATTTTATATAAATATAATTTAAAAAATGACATAAATATGGGTCATCTTTCTATGCCTATCACATGGAAAGGTGACCCATTTTATGTCTATTGAAATATTAACTTGACGCCCCTCTATAACAATATTTTTCTACTGTTTACAAGTATTCTTTTCTTAGTTTTTAACTTTTACAATATCAATATAGTATTTTCTTCACAAGGTATGTTGCGGTTTCCAATTATATACTATATAATTCTAATTAAGAAAACGTTTTCATTTAAAGGGGGAGAATTTCGTGTCGACTATCGAGGACGTAGCGAAATTAGCGGGGTTATCAAGAACAACGGTTTCTCGGGTGATTAATAACCATCCGTATGTATCGGACGAAAAGAAAAAGAGAGTACAATTAGCAATGAAACATCTTGGATTTGTTCCGAATTCTGCGGCGAGAAGACTACGTAAGCAAAAGACGGAAACAATTGCAGTGTTGGTTCCACGTGTGACAAATCCTTTTTTCAGTAAATTTATTGAGGCGATTGAAATGGTAGCTTCAGATCATAAATATAAACTGATTATTTGTCAAACAAGATATTTACCAGAGAAAGAGATGGAGTATTTACAGCTATTATCTACGAAACAAGTAGATGGGATTATTTTATGTTCACTTGAAAATGCTTGGGAGGATGTTGAGCCTTATTTACAGCATGGACCGATTGTTTTATGCAATGAATATATTGAAGAAGCAAACATTCCAACTGTAAACTTTGATCATGCACAAGGAGCATACATAGCTGCGAAACATGTACTAGATCAAGGGTACCGTCATCTTGTATTCTGCCGTGGCAGAGAGACAAAGGTAATTAACCAACAGAGAAAGATGGGCTTTTTGCGTGCTGTAACAGAAGCAAGCAAACAAGTAGAGTCAATTGACTTCATTGAAAGCGCTTACTCTATTGAAGATGGAAAAAATATATTTTATGAGTTTTTACAAGACAAAAAAAATCCTACCGCTATTTTGGCAGGGGGAGATGAAGTCGCAGCAGGAATTATCGCAGAAGCGAGTAAACAAGGCTGGAGCATTCCTGATGATTTAGCTGTAGTTGGTTTTAATAATCAGTTCCTATCACAAATTACAGACTCAGGTATTACAACGATTGATCAGCCAATTGATGATATGGCACGAAAAGTTGTAGAACTGATGATGGATAAAATTCATACGAAAAATTATCGAAATAAAGAAGTGTACGAGTTTGAACTGGAGCTCTTGGTGAAAGGTTCAACGGTGAAAAGTACAATGATGCTAGCCTAGTAGATGATATCTGCTAGGTTTTTTATGTTTACAATCTATTAATCTTCGTGCGTACAATCTTCACATTTATTGTGGTACGCTTCGTGCTGCTCATCAATCTCTCTTCCACAATTGGAACAAGTTTTTGCCGGTAAATTTCTAAAAAACTCCATTGGTTGATCTATCATGTAAATCCCTCCATTTCCAATTCTTACTAACATTGTATTAGTACAAATGATGAAAGTCAACAACTGTTTTATAACAAATTTCAAAATAATGAAAATGTGTAGAAAATCCATTATAGTTAAGACTGTAGAGTAGAAAGTAAAACAGAAAGGATGAACGTATATGAAAATGACGGTTGTCGGCTTTTGGGGCGGTTTTCCAGAGGTGGGAGAAGCAACGTCTGGATATTTATTTGAGCATGATGGCTTTCGTTTACTAGTCGACTGTGGCAGCGGTGTATTAGCACAGCTTCAAACATACATAACACCTTCTGATATAGATGCTGTCCTGTTGTCTCATTATCATCACGATCATGTTGCTGATATTGGGGTGCTTCAGTATGCACGATTAATTACAAGCATGACGGGAGGCGCATTACCAGAACTGCCGATTTATGGCCATACCTTCGACGCAAAAGGTTTTGCATCGTTAACACATATACCGTATACAAAAGGGGTTCCTTACAACCCAGCGGACACATTACAAATTGGTCCATTCTCCATTTCCTTCTTACAAACAGTGCATCCTGCTATATGTTTTGCAATGCGTATTACAGCAGGTGAGAAAACTGTTGTATATACAGCAGATTCTAGTTACATGCCAAAGTTTGTTTCATTTGCACAAAATGCAGATGTATTTATTTGTGAATGTAATATGTATTCGCATCAAGATGGCTCAAAAGCTGGGCATATGAATAGTACAGAAGCAGGAGAAATTGCAAAACAGGCAAATGTAGGAGAACTACTTTTAACTCATTTGCCACATACAGGGGAGCTATCAGATTTAGTAACGGAAGCAAAACAAATTTTTAACGGCCGCATTGTACTGGCGCATAGCGGTTACGTTTGGGAATCTTGAGGTGAAACGATGTTATTTATCGATAATAAAGGAATTACAGATCCAACGATTAACTTAGCGATTGAAGAATATTGTGTAAAAAACTTAGACATTAATGAAACGTATTTACTGTTTTACATCAATGAACCATCTATTATTATCGGGAAGAATCAAAACACAGTGGAAGAAATTAATGCTGATTACGTACGTGAAAAGGGAATCCGCATTGTAAGACGCCTTTCTGGTGGCGGCGCTGTATATCATGATTTAGGAAACTTAAACTTTAGCTTTATCACGAAGGATGATGGAGATAGTTTTCATAACTTTAAGAAGTTTACAGAGCCGGTGACAGTAGCACTTGGGAAATTGGGGATTAATGCCGAGCTAAGCGGCCGTAATGATATTTTAGCGGAAGGAAGAAAAATTTCCGGTAACGCTCAATTCCTGACAAAAGGACGTATGTTTAGTCACGGTACGTTATTATTTGATTCCGAAATCGACCATGTTGTGTCGGCTTTAAATGTAAAACTAGATAAAATTCAATCAAAAGGAATTAAATCGATTCGCAGCCGCGTTGCAAATATTGCGGAATTTTTAAGTGAGAAAATTACAATTGCTGAATTTAAACAGCTCCTTTTAGAAAATATTTTTGAAGGAGAAAGTGAAATTCCAACATACGAATTAACGGAAGAAGATTGGAAAGAAATCCATAAAATCTCAGAAGAACGTTATCGAAATTGGGATTGGAACTACGGAAAATCTCCAAAATTTAACTTACAGCATTCGCACCGTTTCCCAGTTGGACAGGTAGATGTTCGGTTAGAAGTACAGAAAGGCGTAGTCTCAGAATGCAAGATTTACGGGGACTTTTTCGGTGTTGAAGATGTACGTGACATCGAAGAGCGCTTAAGTGGTAAGGTATTTGATAAAGAAGCATTTGCGGCGGCGCTAGCTGATGTAGAAGTGCCACGTTATTTTGGCAATATAACAAAAGAAGATTTCTTATCTTTATTCTTTTAACTGTATGAAAAACAACCATATCTTACGTGTGGTTGTTTTTTTATATATGTTTTATGAAATGTACCTTGCACCAATAATTTTCTTTTAATATAATGTATTTAGAATTTTATAAATTTTATAAAAGGTGGGGGTATTGTGAATCTCGTTCAAAGATTAGCCGAAACGGTGAAAAAGAAGGGGGACAAGCCGGCTTATATATTTCAGGATCAGTCGGTATCTTATGACCAATTTAACGAAATGGTCATAAAGTTTTCTAGTAGTTTAGCAAAAATGGGCATTGGAAAAGGGGACAATGTTGCATTAATTGTTGGGAATTCGCCGCACTTTTTGATCGGTTTATACGGAGCGATGCGTGCCGGGGCAACGGTAGTTCCAGTCAATCCGATTTATACACCAGATGAACTATATTACATTTTACAAAATGGAGACGTTAAAGCAATCATCACACTAGACATCCTTCTACCAGTTATGCAATCTCTTACATCTAGACTTCCTTCTATTGAAAATATCATCATTTGTGAAACCACAGCAGATTCAACTCATGAAGAAACCGAAAAAATGAAAACGTTTACGAGTTTAATAGTAAGCGGAGACCTTACTTTCCAAGGTCCAGATTTACAAGAAGAAGACGTGGCCGTAATTTTATACACATCAGGCACGACAGGAAAGCCCAAGGGTGCGATGTTAACGCACAAAAATTTATATAGTAATGCAAGCGATGTTGCTTCGTATTTACAATACTCAGAGCATGACCGTGTCGTTGCGGCGCTGCCGATGTTCCATGTCTTTTGTTTAACGGTTGCTGTCAATGCGCCAATTGTAAACGGCGCTACGATTTTAATGTTGCCGAAGTTTAGCCCAAAAGAAGTATTCCGCATTTGCCGTACATACGAAGCTACCATATTTGCCGGCGTGCCAACGATGTACAATTATTTATATTTACATGAAGATGCCAGTCCAGAGGATGTTCATACACTTCGTTTTTGTATTTCTGGCGGTGCGTCTATGCCTGTTGCCCTACTTAAAAACTTTGAAAAACGATTCCAGGTTATCGTCTCAGAAGGATATGGTTTATCAGAGGCATCACCTGTGACATGTTTTAATCCACTTGATCGCCCGCGCAAACCAGGATCAATTGGAACAAACATTTTGAATGTAGAAAACAAAGTAGTCGATGAGATGGGCGATGAAGTACAAGTTGGAGAAGTAGGAGAATTAATCGTTCGCGGCCCAAATGTAATGAAAGGCTATTACAAAGCGCCAGAAGATACAGCCGCACTCCTTCGAGACGGTTGGCTTTACACAGGCGACTTAGCAAAAATGGATGAAGAAGGCTATTTTTATATTGTAGACCGGAAAAAAGATATCGTCCTTGTTGGCGGTTATAACGTCTACCCGCGCGAAGTAGAAGAAGTGTTATACATGCACGAAGCGATCGCGGAAGTCGTTGTAATCGGTGTTCCAGATGAAAATTTAGGAGAAGCGGTAAAAGCGTACGTCGTACCGAAAACGACAAGTGTGACAGTAGAAGAACTGATGGCATATTGCGCGCTTCACCTTGCAAAATATAAAATACCAAGCAGCATTGAGTTTTTAGAAGAACTTCCGAAAAATACGACAGGAAAGATTTTAAGAAGAGCGTTAAAAGAGAAAGCGATGCAAGTATAAGGGGAATAAAAAACAGCAGTTCGTTGTATGAGAACTGCTGTTTTTCATTTGTATGTATTTCTTTTTATAGAAAAAATGATTTGTTACCTCATCATCCTATACGCGCTGAATTGGTGAAATGGGAACGACAGCTACCGGGGGCTAAACAAAGACGATCCTATGAAACGATCCAACAGTGGTTTACACGTATTGGTTGTTCAGATGAAATAGTAGGATTATATGAAAAAATCCGTTATGGTGATTTTGCTTTTACTTCAGATGAAAAGCAATTTGTACATGATTGGGTTAAAAAACATATATAGTCCTAATGGTTCACAAATAATACAGTTGTTCTAATTTCCTTTTTATGCGAATGGAGCAGAATAGTTAAAGAAGGGATTTTGGTTTCCATGATGAAATTAATATATGTAATGAGATAGATGCTTAGGAGGAAACGGACTTATTATGATTAAAATTGTTGGACAAAAAATTGTATTGAAAGAAGCAACTTATCAAGATCTTGATGAATTATACTACTGGAAATATGAAGACAAGGAACAAGAAGCGAAGAAATGGAATGGTCCATATATACCTGAACCTAAAATAACAAAAGAAGAATTTCTAAAAAGTTGGGAGAAAGACTCTCAAATTATTTCCAGTATACCTAGTACACTAATTATCTTCGCTGGAGATCAATTAATTGGAACAGTAGGTGCTTATTGGGTAGATAAAAATACGAATTGGTTAGAAACCGGTATCGTTATTTATGATAAAAATTACTGGAATGGTGGGTATGGTACGGAAGCTTATAAACTTTGGATTGATTTTATATTCAAGTATACGGAATTGCATCGATTAGGGATGTCAACTTGGTCAGGAAATGTGAGAATGATGAAAGTTGCAGAAAAATTAGGAATGAAAGAAGAAGCAAGAATAAGACAAGCGAGAATGGTAGATGGTAAATATTTTGATGCAATTAAAATGGGGATTTTACGAAGAGAGTGGGAGCAATCTTTAATTGGTTAGTTTTACTTTTACTTTATTTTCCCTTTTATATAAAACCATCAAATTCTCAGTTGACATATCGGAATTATATATTTAGAATAAAGAAAAATAATTGAAAAATGAAATAATAAAAGCTAATCAGAGAAACTGAAGGCGCACAACATTCACTTTGTGAAACGTTTGTGTGCCTTTTTCTATTGATAAAACAAGGAGGGGTATAAATGAAGTTGTGGGGGAAAACATCAATTAGAGCAGGGGTGCTGTTGTCGACGGTGCTTCTGTTTTCAGGATGCGCATCGGCAACATCTACTAGTAAGTCGGAATCAGGAAAGTCTATTGAACTTTTAAATGTATCGTATGATCCGACCCGGGAATTGTATCAAGATTTCAACAAGGACTTCGCTGCATATTGGAAAGAGAAAAGCGGTCAAACAGTTACTGTGAAGCAATCCCACGGAGGATCGAGCAGTCAGGCACGATCGGTCATTGATGGGCTAGAAGGGGATGTTGTGACGCTTGCATTAGCATATGATATTGACGCTATTAGTAAAAAGAAACTGTTAGCGGAAGATTGGCAGAAACGTTTATCTAACAATTCTACTCCTTATACATCGACAATCGTATTTCTTGTGCGAAAAGGGAATCCGAAAAAAATTAAAGACTGGGATGATTTAACGAGAAAAGGAGTCTCTGTTATTACGCCAAATCCGAAAACATCTGGAGGAGCACGCTGGAACTATTTAGGTGCATGGGGATACGCTTTGAAAAAAAATAATAATAGTGAAGAAAAGGCAAAAGAATTTGTAAGTCAGTTATATAAAAATGTAGAAGTGCTGGATTCTGGAGCACGCGGGGCAACGACAACGGATTGCGTTAGCAAGGGCTTTAGCAGTTGAACCGAAAATTTTGCTGCTTGATGAACCATTTGGTGCATTAGACGCCAAGGTGCGTAAAGAATTGCGAAGATGGCTACGGAAATTGCACGACGAATTTCAAATTACAAGTGTGTTTGTAACGCATGATCAAGAAGAAGCACTGGATGTCGCGGACCGAATCGTTGTAATGAACGACGGGCGCATTGAACAGATGGGTACACCAGAAGAAGTGTATAATAGTCCAGCTAGTCCATTTGTATATGATTTTTTAGGGAGTGTAAATTTATTCCACGGTCGTGTTCAGAAAGGAAAATTGAATTTAGGTTCTATTGAATTAGAAGCGCCGGAGCATGTGCATATTTCCGATGCCGACGCCGTAGCATATGTGCGGCCTCATCATTTATCTATTACGCGAACGAAGCAAAGTGTCGATGCCATTCCAGCGAAAGTTACTTACACACATGCTGTTGGCCCCGTTGTATATATTGAATTAAAACGTGATGGAGTAGATGAATATTTAGAAGCTGAAGTGAGTAAAGAGCAATTTGAGAAGCTTAAGATTCGAACAGGCGAAGTTGTATATGCACATTTGAAAGAAGTGAAGGTATTTATACCGAAGGATTTTGTTATTTAGTGAGAAAACGAAAGGCGCTGCGTATCGTCTTTCGTTTTTTTAATTGAGTTATCGTAAAATTAGTATTTTACAGATTAATAAAAAGAGTATAATGAATATAATCACATTTTAGAAAGAAGGTATTCCCTTGAAGAAGATTCACATTATTCATGAAAACACAGAATGGACAAGACATCTAACGAAAAGATTGGAAGAGCTCGGTCTTCCTTATGAAGAATGGCATTTGGACAAAGGGAATGTTGATCTTTCGTCTGTTCCGCCGAGCGGCGTATTTTATCGGAAAATGGGCAAGAAAACCTCATCTTCGAAATGCGCAGGGCATAGTAAAGCTTAAGGAGGGGATGAATTGCCGTTGTATTCGTAAAAAAAATTTTGTATTAATACGAATATATGTTCTTTTTGGACGTTTTGTAGTATCATAAAGGAAAGAAGGAGGTGAAAGTGATGACGAAAGAAAAAGAATATGTAACCTATCAAATTTGGATCAAGAAAGGTCATAAGTTATACTCTTACTTTCTAGAAATGTGTCAAAACGCAAAAAATCTCTATAACACAACAAACTTCTACATTCGCCAAGTATATACGGCCTTACGAACAGAGAAACCATTACAGCCACTTCAACAAGAAGTTCTCCATACAATACAAGTATATATTGATACCATGAATGAAAATCAACTTCGTGCATATCAAAAAAACTTGGAAAAACAGAAAGAAAAGTCGGCAGAAGAACGAAAAGAAATCAAGTGTAATTTGTTTACGTTACCGACAAAAGAGAAATTATTCCTATCCTATAACTTCCTAGATTGTTTGTTTAAAACAATGAAACAACAAGATTATATAAACCTACCATCACAAGTGAATCAAGCAGTTATGAGAAAGCTTTTCAAAAACTGGGATTCATTTTTTGAGTCCATAAAAAAATACAAAACACATCCTTCCACTTTTACTGGTAAACCTCGTATTCCAAACTATATCAAATCATCTATGAGAGAAGTTGTATTTACGAATCAAGTATGTAAACTTCAAGATAAATATATTCGTTTTCCAAAAACAAATATCAAATTAAATATCGGTAAATTGTTTGGGCAAATCGAAAATCTAAAAGAAGTACGTGTTTCTCCTACTTACGGGAAATTTAAGGTAGAAATTGTGGCAGAACAAACTGGGCCGCCATCTAAGCATGTTGACAACAACCGTTATATGAGTATTGATTTAGGAATTGATAACATTGCAACCATCGTAACGAATACAGGAGCTACTCCTGTGTTAGTAAAGGGCAATGTTATCAAGAGTATCAATCGATACTACAACAAACAAAAGGCGCATTTAATGGGCATTCTTCGTCATGGAAAAGAACCGAAAGAAGGACCACATACATCAACACGTCTAGAGAGGCTTCATGAAAAACGGTTTCTAAAAATAAAGGACCTCTTTCACAAAATGAGTTATTACATTGTTCAGTTTGCGATTCAACACGAGATTTCTACAATTATGATTGGGAAAAATACATCGTGGAAACAACAGAATCAATCCTTCTGCCATATCCCACATAATCTACTCATTGAAATGATTAACTACAAGGCAAAAAGGCAGGGCATAATGGTAGAAGTTGTGGAAGAATCGTATACAAGCAAAGCATCCTTTCTAGACAACGATACGATTCCCACTTACGGTGAGGAAGACATCCCTGTATTCAGTGGAAAACGTATCAAACGTGGCTTGTATCGTACGAAAGAGAATAAACTACTGAACGCAGATGTGAATGGTGCCTATAATATCTTAAAAAAAGCAGTTCCAAAGGCATTTGCCGATGGGATAGAGGGGTTGTGCCATCAGGCAGCTGTGTCAACTCCACTTGTGTTAAGTATCTTTTGAAGATGATACACAAGAAACCCCCACTTCGAGATCCGAGGAGATAAGTGGCGGGAGTTTTCATAACCGGATGAGCGCTTCTTCTCATACAAGAAATCATCGCTTTGCCCCAGAGTTTACAGGTGCTGTCCTTGCTTGGTTAGAGATGCATAATCGAAAAGTGTTCAACGGAAGCAGAGCACTTCAGATGGAAGTAAGCAAAGTTGCACAGTATATGGCGCTCCATGCACAAGGAATCCAAACACCGAAGACGATTGCCGCTGTTGGTAAAGAACATATTATCGAAGCGGCAGCGCAATTTGAAGGACGTCCATTCATTACGAAGCATAACCGCGCTGGAAAAGGATTAGGCGTTCAACTATTTCAGTCTGTTGCTTCGTTACAAGAATACGTAGAAAGTACAGCATTTGAAGAGCCAGTAGATGGTATTACATTAATTCAAGAATACATTCAATCTCCTGAGCCTTACATTACACGTTGTGAGTTTGTTGGCGGGAAATTTGTGTATGCAGTTCAAGTCGATACATCGAAAGGCTTCGAGTTATGCCCAGCTGATGCGTGTCAAATTGGCGATCTGTTTTGCCCAGTTGGAGAGAAAGCACCGGAAAAACCGAAGTTTCAAATTATTGAGGGCTTTAACGATCCGATTATTCAAAAATATGAGGCTGTTTTGGCTGCGAATGATATCGCAATCGCTGGTATTGAGTTCATTCGAAATGCAGATGGTGAAATTTTCACTTATGACATTAATACGAATACGAACTACAATGCTGATGCCGAAGCAGTTGTTGGCAAATACGGTATGTTAGAAATTGCGAAGTTTCTTGGTAGTGAATTAGAGGAAATAGAATAGATAGGGAGAAAGCTGCTGATGAGGCAGCTTTCTTACATATATTTGATTTGGTAATATTTTGTAAAACAAAAGCAAAAAACGTCAAGAAGAAAACGCACGTTCCCTTTATCATAATACATATAAGGCAGGTGAACAAAGATGGGATGTTATGAAATACAAATTCAAAAAGTAATTGATTCTATTGAAGAAGATGTGATGGAAAAGCAAACGTTAGCGAATCTTGCACGTATTGCAGGATTTTCTGAGTATCATTTCCACCGCGTCTTTCAAACACTCGTAGGAGACTCTGTGATGGAGTATGTACGAAAGAGAAGGCTCGCCCGGGCAGCTTATCAGCTTTCTCATACAGAGGAAAAAATTCTAGATATTGCACTAGAGCACGGTTTTCAATCTCATGAAACGTTCACACGTGCCTTTAAAAAGCTGTTTCATATGACGCCGAGTGAATATCGAAAGCAAGAGATTCGAACGCCGTTATATTCCAAGGTAAATGTGATGCAGCGAAAATTTAATCCGTATTTAGGGGGAATCAAAATGGAATTTCGTATAGAAACAAAGCCAGCTTTTCAAGTAATTGGGTATGAAATGAAGACAACGGGTAAAGACGGACAAAATCTAACAGATATTCCAGCAATGTGGCAAAATTATTTGCAAAATAATTTGTCGGAAAACATTCCAAACCGTAAGCATACGAATGAGTTCGTAGAGTTAGGGATGTGTACGGATTTTAATTTAGAATCAGGGGAGATTACGTATATTATTGGGATGGAAGTAACGAGCTTTGATGGTGTATCAAGTGAGCTAACATGCCGCACATTCCCTGAAGCAACGTACGCTGTATTCACAACGCCAAAAGTTCCTGAAGAAGAAATGGTACCATCGATTCAGCAAACATGGAATGCAATCTTTACAGAGTGGTTCCCGCATTCTGGATACGAGCACTCCGGCGTTGTCGAGTTTGAATTATACGATGAGCGCTCTCATGCCGATAAACACGATCTTGTACAACTTGAGATTTGGCTGCCAGTGCAGAAGAAACAATAAAGTGAAAAGAGACTGAGCCTTTGAGCTCAGTCTTTTCCTGTGCATTCATGTCGAATATCGTCGAAGAGTCTTTATTCTCTGTCGAAACGCCGATATATTCTAAAAGTCGCCGATAAATGTTCTATTTGCGTCGATATATTAAAAAAATCGCTGATATCGTATTATTTGTATAAAACTATTTTGTTTTTTACATACAAGTCGCTGTTATGCAGAATAAAACATGACCTGCACTTGTCTTTGCACGTGGAAGAAAAAGGCCCTGACCGCTTCTATGCACGGCCAGATGCTCTCACCCCCCTAAAAAAGGGCTTTTTTATTTGTAGTCACATCGCCTTCTTAATTTTCTCTAACACTTCTTTACTATCAAACCCGCGCTCTCCCATACCAAATACCTCAATTAAACGATTATTTTCATCTAGTAAGTAAGAGTTAGAAGTATGGATGTAAAGACCGCTTCCAGGATCGCGGTAGCGGAAGTTGAAAGATTCGGCTAGTTGTTTCGTTTCTTCCTCATCGCCGCGCAGTAGGTGCCAACCTGTTGTTTCTTTCATATCAAACGTTTTGGAGTAATGTTCTAGTATTTCTCTCGTATCGTATTTCGGATCAATGGTAATCGTAATAAATTCGATTTTTGTGCCGAACACTTTTTGTTTTACAAGTTCATCTCGTAAATGTTTCATTTTGTATGTTGTAATCGGGCAAATATCTGGACATTTTGTATACATAAACTCTACTAATTTTAATTTTTTCGGTAATTGATTAAATGATACTGATGTTCCGTTTATATCTTCCATAACAATCCCCTTTGGTATTTCCGCTGATGCTTTTCGGTAACCGGTAAAATAAAAAATTCCAATCAAGGTTGCAATAATAAGTCCGAGCGTAAAAGTAATGTACAACTTCTTCATTCCAATCCCTCCCAATTTTTATTTTATAAGAAAAATCTGAAAAATAAGGAGGGAATGAGTGAATATTACATGACATTTCATGTATTAGCTTGTTCTATTTTTCGAGGAACGAACTACAATATTAATAGACAGGCAGCGATGAGGAGGAGAAATCATGCGAAAAGTGATGAGTTGGACACTTTTTTTGTACGCTCTATTTGCATTATTTATATATTGGTACTTATTTGGATGGAATCATGAGATCATACCGGAAACGTATAAAGGAACGAGTGCAGATCCAGCAACATTTATGAATGCAAGGGAGTTGACACTTAGTCAAGATTACTCGCGGGTAAAGAATTTATTATTTTTTTTAGCAACGCCGCTGCAGTGGATTGTGTTATTATTTGTCCTCATTTTCGGTGTATCGAAGCGATTTGAAAAATGGGCGAAAGATACAACGAAATTTCGAGTACTACAAATTGCGATTTATTTGTTTTATTTGTCGCTTGTGACAACGGTGCTCGCATTGCCGCTGCAATGGATTAGTCATCAAGTATCTGTTGATTACGGCATTTCTACACAATCAACGGCAAGTTGGATAAAGGAGCATGTACTTGATTTTTGGATCAATTTTTTGCTTATGTTTCTGATCGTGACTGTGCTGCTGTGGCTTATAAAAAAATATCCGAAACGTTGGTGGCTGTATGGCTGGGCTCTTTCCGTTCCGTTCACAATCTTTTTAACATTCATTCAGCCAGTAGTCATTGATCCGCTATACAATGATTTTTCGACGCTGCATAATAAGGAGCTGGAGAAAAAGATTTTAACATTAGCGGATAAAGCAAAGATTCCGGCAGAGCATGTGTATGAAGTGGATATGTCAAAGAAAACAAATGCGTTAAATGCATATGTAACGGGAATTGGCTCAAACTCTCGCATTGTTTTATGGAATACGACGCTAGAGCAATTAAAAGATAAAGAGATATTATTTATTATGGCGCATGAAATGGGTCATTACGTGATGAAACATATATATTGGGGCGTTGGGAGTTATATTGTTTTAACTTTCGTTGGCATGTACCTCATTAGTCGCATTATGCAAGCGTGTATTCGTAAGTGGGGCGATACACTGCATATTTCTAAAATAGCTACTTTCTCAGTTTTACCATTATTTTTCCTCGTATCTTCGATGCTTTCCTTTGCGGTAAGTCCTGCCACAAATTACGTATCGCGCATTGAAGAAAGAGCGGCCGATCAATACGCATTAGATATGACGAAGGATAATCAGTCGGGAGTTAAAACATTTCAATATTTATCGAAGACGAGCTTGAGTCAAGTGAACCCACCAGCTTTAGTGAAATTGTTCATGTATACGCATCCGCCAATTTTTGAAAGAATTCTCACGTTTGAGGAATATAAGAAGAAATAGTCGTTACGATCAAGGATAAAAATGGAAAAGAACAAGTGATTTTCTAGTATAAAGACTAGGAAGCTACTTGTTCTTTTTTGTTATATTTTTAACCAAGTATGTGGCAGGAAAAGTCCGTGACCGTTTCTGTGCGCGGACAGACGTCCTCAACCATCTAAAAAAAGAAGGTTTTTATAGTGTGAATTTTATATCTTGATCAGATTGATCATTATCAAATACATTAGCGCTACTTACCCCATTAAAGACTTTCAGTGTTCTTGCTGCATTTGATGATCCAGAACCATGATATTCTTTATTATTGAATTGAGGATTTACATTGTATTTGTCTCCTAAATTTACATTTCCGTTACATTTTGAAATGACAATACTGTCAACAATTGCAGGCATGCCCTTCACCTCTTTTTTATATTTATTGTATGCTGCTTATTTTGAAAAAAAGATTGTTTATGAAAATAAGCAACCTAATCTTGGGGATGAATTGTAAATTTATGTTAAAATGCACATGTAGATTAACAGGTAAATTTAGTCGCTGTCGGTATTGATTTGTATACTGCTATAACACATTTTCTTCTCATTATCTGATCTACTAAACTGTTTTTTCAGCTATGAAAAATAATATGAAAGCAGGGGGATAGAGATGAAAAAGATTGCGCCAAGAACAATTCTTGAAAGATGGCTGGATGGTTTGTCGCTTATTTGGATTGTTGTGATGTTGATATACATTGGCTTCATATGGTCGTCTTTACCAAATAGGATTCCAACTCATTTTGGATGGAATGGAGAAGCGGATGGATTTGGCGGGAAAGGGAATATTTTCATTCATCCGATCGTCGGATTAGGATTCTATATAATATTTCATGTTTTAAGTCGTTTTCCTCATTTATTTAACTATCCTTCACATGTTACCGAAGCGCAAAAACAACAATTATATATACATTCCCGCACATTATTAGGGTGGTTACAATTTGAGATTGTTACATTTGGTGTATATAGTACGTGGGAAAATGCACAAATTGCAATGCACAGAGAAGTTGAATTTTCTACAATTTCGGTTGTTGTATTTCTCGTCATATTAGTTAGTACAATGATATTTTATATAGTTAGAAGTTTACGGATGATAGAAAAATAGAAGAGTAATTTTTATGAAAATTTTTTTCTAACCCCCTTAAAACTTATTTTCTCTCCGAATATGTATAGCAAAGAAAGCAAATGGAGGAAAGATGAGATGAAGAAGACATTATTAAAAGGAACTATGATAACGATGATGGCATGCAGTCCATTTTTAATGGGAACGGCGGCGTATGCTAGCAGCAACACAGATGCAGCAAAAACAACAGAGACAGAAAAGCCGGCTTTAGTGCAAGGAGATTTCTTTTACTTTGTAAAAACGATGGTGGAAGATATTAAAATGGCGCTTGCGAACAATGATTTAGACAAAGCAAAGTTACTATCTGAACAAGCGGCAGAACGCATTGCTGAGGCGGATGTGTTAATGAAAAAGGGGAAAGATGATTTCACACAAAATACATTAGAAAAAGCAGCTGAAAACTTAGAAAAAGCGGATGAGCTTTCAGGAGAAACGAAAACAGAAGTAGAAAAGACTGTTGATGTAAAGAAAGAAGAAACAGAAAAACCAGCTGATGAAACGAAAACAGAAGTAGAAAAGACTGCTGATGTAAAGAAAGAAGAAACAGAAAAACAAGCTGACGAAACGAAAACAGAAGTAGAAAAAACTACTGACGCAAAGAAAGAAGAAACAAAAAAGCCAGCTAACAAAGAAAAAACAGAAGCGGAAAAAGTAAAAGTACATATTGGACACAATATCGAAGCATTAGCAAAAGCGCTTGATAAAGTGAAAAATCCGAAGGCGAAAGCTGCAATTTCCAAAAATATAGAGAAGAGTTTTGCAAGAATTGCTGTTAAAATAGAAAAAGTACAAGAAAAGCAAAAGCATGTTGTTGCACAGGAAAATAAGCCAGTAGATCAAAATATAGAAGAAACTTCTGAAAAAATGGAAGACACAAATAAAGTCGTACAACCATCACAAGTAGAGCAGTCCGAACAGCCAGCGCAACCAGCGCAACCAGCGCAACCAGCACAACCAGCACAGCCAGCGCAACCAGCACAACCAACACAACCGGCACAACCAGCACAACCGGCGCAACCAACACAACCGGCACAACCGGCGCAACCAGTACATAAAGCTGCCGTTTCTCATGAGGATCATGAGAAATCCAAACAAAAGGAAAATCATGAAGAGAACGGTAAAAAAGTCGGTCAAGAAAAGCGTGAAGAAAAACATGAGGAAAAACATAGAGAGAAACATGAAGACAAGCACTAAGAAAAGTATGGAAATACTGTAGTGAAATGGTCACTTCTTTAGTGACCGTTTTGCTATTTTTAGCAGAGGGGAGGAGAGGGACTACCTGTGTTAAGTTTATTGATGAAAGTCGTAAAAAAATCGACAATAGAAGACGTAGTATTTAAGATACAAAAAAATGAAGAAGATAAGGAAGCTTTTATCGCTCAATATCGACCTTTTATTCGAAAATCGATTTCGACTGTCTGTCGTCGTTATATTACGGAGCAGGACGATGAATATAGCATTGGACTGTTTGCGTTTCATCAAGCCATTGAACAATATTCATATAAAAAAGGGAAATCTTTTCTTTCGTTTGCTGAACTTCTTATAAAAAGAGATGTAATTGACTATATACGTAAGGAGTCTAGGCATAACCTCGTCTTTTTAAAAGAAGACCAGCAAGAGGAAACACTGGAAATGCAAGCGGCCCTTACTGAATATATGAAAGAGATGGAAAGCAGCAACCGGAAGGAAGAAATTCTTCATTTTCAAGGCGTGCTATCTGAATTTAAAATATCGTTTGCTGATCTTGCTAAAGAGTCTCCGAAGCATCGTGATACGCGGGAGCATTTAATAGGAATTGCAATGATTATTACAAAAGAAGAGAAAATGATAGAAGAGCTGTTCCGAAAGAAAAAGTTACCTCTCAAACAAATTGAACCACATGTTAGAACAAGCCGTAAAACGCTGGAGCGGCATAGGAAATATATCATTGCAATGTGCATTATTTTTGTAAACAACTACGTATACATTCAAGAATATATAAGAGGTGGGCAGGGGAATGAATAAAGGGATTGTGATGGATATAAAAAAACGCAGCATAGTTGTGCTGACACCGGACGGAGAATTTATTAATTGTAAGAAAAAGTTGAACTCTTATGTGATCGGACAGGAAATCGTATTTCATGAACAAGAAAAGAGACAAGTGTCTTTTTCAGTTCCTTCTATATTAAAACCGGCATCATTAATTTTTACTTGTTTTCTATGTGTCTTTTTGTTTTTATTCAATCAGCCGGAAGAACAAGCACTTGCCTATGTTTCTATCGATATTAACCCAAGCATAGAGGCGAGTGTGACAAAGGGTCTTCGTGTTACGGAATTACGAGCTTGCAATGAGGATGGCAAGCGCATTTTAAAAGAATTAAAACGGTGGAAAAATGAGCCTTTGCAAGACGTAGTGCGTGCAATTGTAAAACAAAGCAAAGAGGATGGATACTTAACGAGTGACAAGCAAGTTATGCTAACATCTGTTGCAAAAGAAAAATCATTGGAACCAGAGCTGCAAAAGACGATTCAAGAATTAAAAAGCGAGTATGATGCAAAACATGTTACAGTCATATTTCAGGAAAGTACGATGCAAATGAGGGAGGATGCCCAAAAAGCAGGAGTTAGCACAGGGATTTATTTGAAACAAGAAAATGAGAAGAAGAAATCATCTGTTTCGCCTGCGCCGCCGCAAGTACAAGAGGAACAACCTCCTAAAGTAGATTCGCAGCCGGATCCATCGTCTCATTCAGATTCACCATCGAATTCCTCGTCTTCTGAGCAACAAGAAAGAACCGAGCAGAAAGAAGAAACCGAACAACAGCAACCAGCTCACGTACAGCAGCCGTCGCAGGAAAGAAATAACGGCCATCGAGAAGAAAACAACGATAAAGAACAGAAAAAAGAATATCACGAACAGAAAAAAGAGGAACAAGAGCAAAAAAAAGAACAAAAAAAAGAATATCACGAACAAAAAAAAGAACAGCAAGAGTATGAAAAAGAGCACCGAAAAGAAAATAAGCACGGAAATTCTTCAAAGCATGAAGAAAAAGAAAATGGAAAACATAATCGGTAAAAAGGTATAGGGTTGTATACGAAGTAGTTCCGTTCATGCGGGATACATCGCATACCTAATAATAAATCAACGCTCAGAAATCTATCATTCTGAGCGTTGATTTATTGTAACTACTCAGCCATACATTTCATTTAGAAGTTTGGTAAGGAGTATAATTCCAGCGAAAATATGCCCCTTATTACCTATAATTGCTGCCTTTTTTATATCATATTTATTTATAATGGTTTTAACTAAATCTCCTTTATCGAGCGTTTGTATTTGTTGAATACTAAATGTTTCAGTAACCCAATTATCCAAATGATAATAACCCACAATTGCTTGTAAATATTCTGTTAAACCATTACTCGCTATGTAAATTGAACAATTATTTTCTTTTAAATAACTGAAAACTTCCTTTACATTAGGATATAAAGCACCTTTCTCACTTCTTATGTTTTCAACTAATCTTTCTAGAAAATAAGCATCCGTTTGTTTTCTTATTTCATTGGAATGGTTAGGTAACAAAGCTTCCCAAACTTTTGGTAGGGGTACACCCATAATTTCACGGTATTTATTAATAGGGGTTACTGTATCCCATAAATTTAGTGACCGTAAATGGTTAAAAGTATCATCGAGTGATAATTCTAGAATTTTTTCTGTTTGAAATAGAGTTCCATCCATATCAAAAATCAGTACTTGTAACATTTCTTTCTCTCCCCTTTTAGCGTTACTGAATAACGTAACTTATCCCTATTCAACGAATCCCGTTTACATAGATTTTAACATAAATTTACAATGGTAAAGACTATTGTTACGCTGTTATTCGGTACATCCTTTACAAGGAATGTGAAAAGTACATATAAACCAATTTTGAGATATTATTAAAAAATTCTAAAAAATCCTTCCCTTTTGATTTTTATGTTATATAATATAAACATAAAAATCAAAACTGTTATAAAACAGTTTGTAAAAAGGAGAGGCTAATATGTCGACGCAAACTTCGCGGGTTACACTCGTTGGAGAAGTATTACCGGCGTATTTGGAGATTTTGACACCAGAAGCACTCGCATTTATAAAAGAGTTGCATGAGAATTTTAACGGACGCCGCAAGGAATTACTACAGAGACGAGTAGAAAAGCAAAAGAGAATTGATGCAGGAGAGTTATTACACTTTTTAGAGGAAACTGCAAATGTTCGAGCGGATGATTGGACGATTGCACCGCTTCCGAATGATTTACAAGATCGGCGCGTAGAAATTACAGGACCGGTTGATCGTAAGATGGTTATTAATGCCCTTAATTCAGGAGCGCGTGTTTTTATGGCGGACTTTGAAGATTCGAATGCACCAACATGGCAAAATGCAATGGAAGGACAAATAAATTTACGAGATGCAGTTAAGGGAACGATTTCATTTGCAAATGAAAATGGTAAAAAATATTGTCTCAATGAACAAACAGCTGTATTAATGGTGCGGCCTCGCGGGTGGCATTTACAAGAAAAGCATGTGTTAGTAGATGGTGAAGAAGTATCAGGTAGTTTATTAGATTTTGGATTGTTCTTTTTTCATAATGCAAAGGCGTTAATGAAAAAAGGGAGCGGTCCATACTTTTACTTACCGAAAATGGAAAGTTACTTAGAAGCAAGATTATGGAATGATGTGTTCGTATTTACACAAAAATACATTGGCATTCCGCATGGAACAATTAAAGCAACGGCACTGCTCGAAACGATTCATGCTTCATTTGAGATGGATGAGATGTTATATGAGCTTCGTGATCATTCAGCAGGATTAAACTGCGGGCGTTGGGATTATATTTTTAGTTTCTTAAAAACGTTTCGCAATCATGAACAGTTTTTACTTCCGGACCGGGCACAGGTGACGATGAGTGTTCCATTTATGCGCGCGTATTGTTTACGTGTCATTCAAACGTGTCATCGCCGGGGTGCACCAGCAATTGGAGGGATGGCAGCGCAAATTCCAATTAAGAACAACCCGGAAGCAAATGAAGCAGCATTTGAGAAAGTACGCGCTGATAAAGAGCGCGAAGCTTGTGAAGGACATGATGGGACTTGGGTTGCCCACCCGGGACTTGTCCCTGTAGCGATGGAAGTATTTGATCGCATCATGACAACGCCAAATCAAATCTATCGAAAACGGGAAGAAATTCGAATAGCAGAGCAAAATTTATTAGAAGTTCCAGTAGGAACGATTACAGAAACAGGCCTCCGTACAAACATTAGTGTTGGTATTCAATATATTGCATCGTGGTTAAGCGGCAGGGGAGCTGCACCTATTTATCATTTAATGGAAGATGCGGCAACAGCAGAAATTTCTAGGGCACAAGTGTGGCAATGGATTCGTCACAAGGAAGGGAAGCTCGAGGATGGAAGAAAGATTACGTTTGCATTAGTAGAACAGTTTAAAGCAGAAGAGTTAGAAAAAATAGAGCAAGAGATTGATAGTGATCGTTTCGAAAAAGGACGATTTGTCGAAGCTACGAAACTATTTACAAATCTTGTTCGTAATGATGAATTTGTATCATTTTTAACGTTACCGGGGTATGAAATTTTATAAAGGGAAAAAGGGGATGGAAACAATGGGAAATGAAAGAGCCTTGCAATTACAAGAGAGCTGGGAGCTTGATAAACGCTGGAAAGGAGTGACACGTCCATATTCTGCAGAGGAGGTCATTCGTCTTCGCGGATCGGTTGATATTGAATATACGTTAGCACGCCGCGGTGCAGAAAAACTTTGGAATTCTCTTCATAGCGAAGATTACATTCATGCGTTAGGGGCATTAACTGGGAATCAAGCAATGCAGCAAGTAAAGGCGGGTTTAAAGGCGATTTATTTAAGCGGCTGGCAAGTAGCGGCAGATGCAAATTTATCAGGTCACATGTATCCAGATCAAAGTTTGTATCCGGCAAACAGTGTGCCGGCGGTTGTAAAACGGATTAATCAAACGCTGCAGCGTGCGGATCAAATTCAGCATATGGAAGGAAGCGGTGATATTGATTACTTCGTGCCAATTGTTGCTGATGCAGAAGCAGGATTTGGCGGGCAACTAAATGTATTTGAGCTGATGAAAGGAATGATCGAGGCGGGAGCGTCTGGTGTCCACTTTGAAGATCAACTTTCTTCTGAAAAGAAATGTGGTCATTTAGGCGGAAAGGTATTACTCCCAACACAAACGGCGGTGCGTAATTTAGTATCGGCACGTCTTGCGGCAGATGTAATGGGAGTGCCAACGCTCATTATTGCTAGAACAGATGCTGACGCAGCGGATTTAATTACGAGTGATATCGACCCTGTTGATCAACCATTTATTACAGGAGAAAGAACACCAGAAGGGTTCTTTCGGACGAAAGCTGGACTAGATCAAGCAATCGCGCGCGGCTTAGCATACGCGCCGTATGCTGACCTTGTCTGGTGCGAAACATCAGAACCGAATTTAGAAGATGCAAAACGTTTTGCAGAAGCAATTCATAAAAAATTCCCTGGAAAACTATTAGCTTACAACTGTTCACCGTCCTTTAATTGGAAGAAAAAATTAGACGATAAAACAATTGCAAACTTCCAAAAGGAAATTGCATCTTACGGATACAAATTCCAATTCGTAACACTTGCTGGCTTCCATGCTTTAAATTACGGCATGTTTGAGCTAGCGCGCGGTTATAAAGACCGAGGTATGGCTGCGTATTCAGAGCTGCAGCAAGCGGAATTTGCCGCAGAACAGTACGGTTACTCAGCAACGCGTCATCAACGAGAAGTTGGTACAGGATATTTTGATGAAGTAGCACAAGTTATTACCGGTGGAACTTCATCAACGACAGCATTGAAAGGATCGACAGAGGCAGAGCAGTTTACGCGATAATAAAAGAGGGAGTCAGCTTTCGAGCTGGCTCTCTCTTTTATTACAAATATTTCAAAACGGAAAATATGAAATTAACTATCAGATTATTTTATTTTCTATAGGAAGAGTATGTAGTTTCATTCTGTTAGTTATACAGACGTATAAAAGGAATTTTTAATTTATTAATAAGGAATTGTAAAAAAATTGAAAATGTCGGCTATTTTTCGTATAAAATGCTACAATTATCCATGTAGATAATTGCATAAAATTATCCAAAAATGACAAAGGAGAGGAAAAATATGACTACTAAAGTCGAAAAGTACTCACCGCAGTACATTGTGAATTCAAACACGACCGCATTGCTTCCAATTGTTTTAAATGACAAACGTATTGTAACGCGTGTGATTGAAGAAAATGATGAATTTTTTGTGTATCAAAAGCCACTTGAGATTGTGGAACAAAGTTGTCGTCAATATGGCGCTAGCTTTGGCGGTCGAAAAGATGGTACGAAGGAATACACAGGCTTTACTCATAAAGCACCGATTGCAATTAGTCCTACAGATTATATTTATTTTTTCCCCACATTTTCTTACTCTCGCAAAGAGTGTGCTTGGTTATCGCACTTTCATATTGAAAATGTAACAAAACTTCCACATGGAAATATTCTTATTGAATTCATAAATGGTCAGACAATTAAGCTAGAAGTATCTAAAAACAGTTTTGAAAATCAGAGAAACCGAACTGCTCAGCTTCGGGCCGAATTTGAAGATAGAAAAAGAAAACAAGCGGCGACAAAATTTTTACTAGTGAATCAAAATGAGGTGCTAGAGCTAAAGCCAGCATATGAAAAAATGTATCTTTTTAAAAAAGAAGATTGATGATATGGAATAAGAAGAAGGAACTATCCTTCTTCTTATTCATACATAGGAAACGTAATATTGTACCCGTTTTAATTTTTCAACATACAGGCTACTTGCTTTCTCCATTTGTTTTAAACCTTGCACGTGGCAGAAAAAAGCCCTAAGCGTTTCTATGCATGGCCAGCGCTCTCGCCCACCTAAAAAGAAAGGGGGTTTTTAAAGTTGTAATGGAATACTTCATTACTATTTAGCGTATGGAGTAATCTTTACAGGATCAGAAATAGATACTGTACCAGTCACCCGGTTAATCATTTTCACTCTGTAATTTTGCGGCATTGCTAATGATGGTTTTGAAATTCCTAATGACATAGAACAAGCTACAAAATATTGTGAGTTTCTTGTACCTGGATAAACAACATTTTCCCATGTTCCATCTGGTTGTTGTAATTGCCAAACTACTTTACCCGCTCCAAAACTTGCGTCAACAGGTATTTTCAAATAAATGGAACTTGTATTCACATTTACATATACCGGTGGTGTTTTGTGAACATAGTTTTCTGTTTCAGCGGCAAGCGTAATCGTTGAACCTACACCGATTGCTAAGCTTAATGATAAAACTGTTGATGTAATCAATTTTTTCATAATATCACTCTTTTCTTTGTATATTATGTTTTACAGATTTAATTATACCATATGTATAGAGAATAATAATTAGTCGTTTTTTCCTTTATCAGTAGAACTTTTTCTCTGTTTTAAACAGTAATTATGTGAGATAATGTAAATATATATAAATTGTTGCCAAATTTGTTCTTACTTTTTCCTTTTGTGCTAAGCCTTTATGCAGAAGGAAATTTTATGCATGGTCAGATGCTCTCATCCATCTAAAAAAAGAGTGTTTTTATGCCATTTTTTAATTTGTATTTATATAGGTGAGTCCCAAATCCTATCTATTACCATATAGTGCACGTTTCTACTATTTCTTAATCTTCCCAATAAAGTTTGACCGGGGCTTTCTAGTTGTTTTTTCTACATAAATCAAACAAGATTTTTTTTGAAGGTGATGAAAAATGAAACCTATTAAACTACTATTCTCTGTAACGGTAGCATCTATCACGTTATTAACCTCGGTTAATAGTGCGTTTGCTGATAGTACACTTATTATTCCAAATTTACCTAAGGAACCATATCGCAATGGTATAGGCATGTACGAAGGGGTTGTAGCGCATTCAACTGCTACTCCTGAGGTACCGGCAATTAACATTCAACGTTTTCAGTCTCGTACATGGTCATCCGCTTTTGTTCATTATGTTGTTGATTGGGATGAGACTATTCAGACTGCGAGTACAAAATATGGTGCGTGGGGGGCAGGACCAACTGCGAATGAGAGATTTGTTCAAGTTGAATTAAGTGAGACGAAAAATCCAGTAAAGTTTAAAAAGTCGTATGAACGGTATGTAAAACTGCTAGCGGAGATTTTACGTAACCGCAATATTCATCCATCTAAAGGGTTATGGACTCATAAAGACGTTACGTATAAGTTCGGTGGTACTGATCACGAAGATCCATTAGCTTACTTAGCTAGTCATGGTATATCGGAAGCACAATTTCGTGCGGATGTGCTAAGAGCATATAATGGAAATGCTATTTCAAGCGGGGCAAAAGTGCAGCAATCGAATAAGGCACAATCTACGGTATATATTAATAGAAATAATGTAAATCTACGTTCTGGTCCATCAACGAGTAATCGTATTATTCGTAAAGTGCAAAAGGGAGAAGTGTACAAAGTGTGGGAGCAATCAGGAAACTGGTTAAATATAGGTGGGAATCAGTGGATTTACAATGATGCATCGTACATTCGTTACACGAAAAAATAATCATTCTTTCGTTCGTAAACAAGTAAACGTATTTGAACTCTTTTTTCATTATATAAGTTTTTAAAACAAAAGAATCGACGCTCAATAAGCGGCGATTCTTTTGTTTTTACAAATTATGTTTTACATTCCTTTTGCAATATGGTATAGTCAATGTATAGTTAAATACTTAAATCAAGCAATCCATATGTTATCAAGTGCCGTGAAACTAGCGAGAAAAATTATGTATGTGTTCTGTTTTGCATTTGATAATGTGTGGATTCTTTTTTTATGTTGTGAAAACTAAAAAAATATGTTTATTTTCAGGAGGAAGTTATTATGAAAACAGGTCAAGTAAAATGGTTTAACAATGAAAAAGGTTTCGGTTTCATCGAAGTTCCAGGCGAAAACGATGTATTCGTACATTTTTCTGCTATTACAACTGAAGGTTTCAAATCTTTAGAAGAAGGCGAAAAAGTTAGCTTTGAAGTAGAAGATGGTAACCGTGGACCTCAAGCTAAAAACGTTGTAAAACTATAATCTTATAGAGCATAGTTTGAAAAAGGATGGCATTTGCCATCCTTTTTTGTTATTTGTAAAAGGATTTTTTCTAGGAATATGGAAAATAAATATATATTTAGTTGTCAGATATATCATTTCCCCTTATTGCAGAGTAATGGTAAAGTAATAACAAGAAAAGGTAAACGAAAACGGCAGTTCTTCTTATGGAGTTGCGCGAATCGGGTTCTTATAGGGAGTGTAATATTCTCTTCATTCAGAAAAAAGTTACAATTCATTAGAGCAAGGTAAAGGGGTACATAGTAGAATGGATTTTCAAACAATTAAAGAATTTTTCACAATAGAAAATATGGAACATTTGTTAAAGAGCTATCAGGAATTTGGTCCGTTAATTGGCATTGGACTTCCGATGATTGAAGCGTTTATTCCAGCTTTGCCTCTCTTTTTATTTGTGATGGCAAATGCAGTTGCCTTTGGATTATGGCTTGGGTTTTTCTATTCTTGGCTCGGTTCATGTATAGGAGCGATGCTTGTGTTTTTTATCATTCGTCGTTTTGGAAGAAGTCGCTTTTTTGCTTTTGTAAATAGACATCCACGAGTTCGCAGTGCGATGACATGGATTGAGCGAAAAGGATTTGCACCGATTTTCCTGTTATTTTGTTTTCCGTTTACGCCGTCAGCGCTTATTAATGTAGTAGCGGGTTTGTCTCGTATTAGTAAGCGGCAGTTTGTTTTAGCACTTTCACTTGGTAAGCTTGTGATGATTTTCGTGTTAAGTTACGTTGGTCATGATCTTGCCTCTTTTATGTACAAGCCGGTAAAAACAGCGATCGTATTAGGTGTCATTTTTGTTTTATGGTACGTTGGAAAGAAAATTGAAGTAAAGCTTGAACTGAGCAGAGACTAAACTTCGTAAGTGAGCGCACCCCTGTTATAGAAAAGAGAAAGGGATGTGGCATGATGAAGCGAAAGTGGAAAAAAGAAAGTGTAGAGTGGATGAGAACAATTTTTATAGGTGTTTTATTAGCTGTATTTTTTCGCACTTTTTTCTTTGCAACGTATGTGGTAGAAGGAAAATCGATGATGCCTACGCTCCAAGATGGTAATATGCTGATTGTGAATAAAGTAGGTTATCAGTTTGGTGAGTTGAACCGCTTTGATGTTGTTGTTTTTCATGCGAATAAACAAGAAGATTATGTGAAACGAATTATCGGACTTCCAGGCGACAAAATTGCATACAAACATGATAAACTATATATTAACGGACAATTTATTGAAGAGCCGTATTTAGATGCATACAAAAAACAAATTCATGGAAGACAGTTAACTGGAGACTTTACCCTAGAAGAGTTAACAGATGAACAGGTTGTTCCGCAAGGGTTTATCTTTGTAATTGGAGATAATCGTTTAGGAAGCTGGGATAGTCGTCACTTCGGATTTATAAAAATAGAACAAGTTGTTGGAAAAGTTGATTTACGCTATTGGCCAATCAATGAAGTACAAACAAATTTCTCTAAAGGGTAATTCGAAATTTCGAATTACCTTCTTTTTCGGATAGATCTTGATTGATTGAAGTTCACTTATAGAAAGGCGGGTTTACATGTCACTTCGATTTATAATAGGACGAGCTGGAAGTGGAAAAAGTACGATGTGTTTGCAAGAAGTACAGCAAGAGCTGCAGCATCGTCCAAAAGGTGAAACGATTTTATATCTTGTGCCAGAGCAAATGACATTCCAAACGCAGCAAGCATTAATTAATGGAGACGTAAGCGGCTCTATTCGTGCACAGGTGTTTAGTTTTTCGCGGTTAGCGTGGAAGGTGCTTCAAGAAGTAGGCGGAGCAAGCCGCCTTCATATTGATGAATCTGGTGTGCATATGCTGCTTCGTAAAATTGTCGAGGCGCGTAAAGAAGAATTATATGTTTTTCAGAAAGCAGCAGAGCAAAACGGATTTTTTGAACAACTTGGCAGTATGATTACGGAATTTAAACGCTACAATTTAACGCCGTCAAATGTATATGCGATGTGGCAAGAATTAGAGGCTCATAGCAATGGAAATGAACAGAAACTGTTAGCAAACAAAATGTATGATTTACAGCTTCTATATGATGATTTTGAACGAGCGTTAATTGGAAAATATTTAGATTCTGAAGATTATATGAAGCTTTTATTTGAAAAGCTACCGTATTCAGAGTATGTGAAAGGTAGCATGATTTATATTGATGGATTCCACACATTTTCACCGCAAGAGTTAGAGATTGTAAGGCAACTACTGCGATGCGGAGCAAAAATGACAATTGCATTAACGCTTGATGAGCAGACGTTATCACAGCCAGTGAGCGAACTGGATTTATTTTATCAAACGCTGATCACGTATGAAAAACTAAAAGAAGTAGCAAGTGAAGAGAAAATAGTTATTGAAAATACGATTGTCATGCGAGAGCAACCGCGTTTTATGTCACCAGCACTTGCGCATTTAGAGGCGCATTATGATTCGCGTCCCTATGCAGAGTTTCAAGACGGGTCACACATTACACTATATGCTGCGGCTAATTTACGGGCAGAAGTGGAAGGCATTGCGCGCGAAATTCGCAGATTAGTAGCGGAAGAAGGGTATCGTTATCGTGATATCGCGGTGCTTCTTCGCAATGGTGAAAGCTATTACGATATGATGAGGACATTGTTTGTTGATTATAATATCCCATTCTTTATTGATGAAAAACGTCCAATGCTACATCATCCATTAATTGAGTTCATTCGCTCTGCGCTAGAAGTCATTAGCGGGAATTGGCGTTATGACGCGGTATTTCGCTGCATAAAAACCGAACTGTTGTACCCGTTAGATGGAAATAAAGCGAGAATACGTGATGAAATGGACGAATTTGAAAATTACTGTTTAGCGTATGGGGTGCAAGGGAAACGATGGACTTCGGAAGAGCCCTGGACGTATCGTCGCTATCGTTCATTAGATGGTGTACATGGTGGTCAAACAGATAGCGAACGCGAAATGGAAGAAAAGATTAATCGTCTTCGTGAGATTGTTCGCACACCGATTATTCGTTTGCAAAAGCGATTAAAACGAGCAAGGGCGACAATGAGTATGTGTGAAGCAGTTTATTTGTTTTTAGAAGAGCTAGACGTTCCGAAAAAATTAGAAGAGTTACGCCTGCAAGCAGAGGAAGAAGGGAATTTCTTATTCGCCAATGATCATGATCAAGTATGGGAACAAGTCATCACGCTACTAGATACGTGCGTTGAAATGCTTGGAGAAGAGAAAATGTCTCTGCCCTTGTTTACAAATGTGATGACGACAGGATTAGAGTCACTCCAGTTCGCGAATATTCCGCCGTCTTTAGATCAAGTGTTAATCGCAAATATTGACCGTTCTCGTCTTTCCGATATTCGAGCGGCATTTGTAATTGGAGCAAATGAAGGAATTATTCCAGCGGCGCCATCGGATGATGGGGTATTATCTGACGAAGAACGAGAAGTACTTGTTTCAGCAGGAATCGAACTGGCACCAACAGCGCGGCAAAAGTTACTTGATGAACAATTTGTCATTTATCAAACGGTTACTCGGGCAGCGGAGAAGTTATATATATCTTGTCCACTTGCAGACGAGGAAGGGAAGACGCTATTAGCATCTAGCTTCATAAAGAAAGTGAAAAGGATGTTCCCGTCTGCTGCAGAAATCTTTTTAACGAATGATGTAAATGATTTGTCATATAGTGAGCAAATTTCATATGTGGCAACGCCAGAAGTGACACTTTCGTATTTAACGCAGCAACTGCAAAACTGGAAACGATACGGCTTTGAGGGGAATCTTTCTTTTTGGTGGGATGTATATAATTTTTATGTTACAACGCCGGAGTGGAAGCAGAAGAGCATTCGTGTATTATCCAGTTTGTTTTACCGAAACCGGGCACGTAAATTAAGCCCTGCTGTAAGCGAGGAGTTATACGGTGACAAAATTAAAGGCAGCGTCTCACGTATGGAGCTCTTTAATCGCTGTGCGTACGCTCATTTTGCGCAGCATGGCTTATCTTTAAAAGAACGTGATATTTTTAAATTAGATGCACCGGATATCGGGGAACTGTTCCATGCTGCTTTGAAAAAGATTGCAGATAAATTATTGAAAGAAAAGCGTACTTGGGCTGATTTAACAGTAAAAGAGTGTGAATACCTTTCCGTTACAGTAATCGAAGAGTTAGCACCGCTTTTGCAGCGCCAAATTTTATTAAGTTCCAACAGGCATCATTATTTAAAACATAAATTGCAGCAAATTATTTTCCGTACTTCACTTGTGTTACGAGAGCATGCAAAGTCGAGCGGATTTGTACCTGTTGATTTAGAAGTCGGATTTGGTATGGGCGGAACAAACTCATTGCCAGCTATGAAATTTGAATTACCAAATGGTGTAGAAATGGAAGTGGTTGGACGAATTGACCGCGTTGATAAAGCGGAAGATGAAACGGGCACATTTTTACGTATTATCGATTATAAATCGAGCGTGAAAAAATTAGATTTAACGGAAGTGTATTACGGTTTAGCACTGCAGATGCTGACGTATTTAGATGTCGTCACAACAAACGCAAGCAAATGGATGGAGCGCGGCGGAAATGTAAATCCTGCTGGAGTACTGTATTTCCATATTCATAATCCAATTGTTGAAATGAAAGGTGACGTGTCAGAGGCTGAAATTGAACAAGAAATTTTAAAGAAATTTAAAATGAAAGGACTCGTTCTTGGAGATGCGGATGTCGTTCGCTTAATGGATAACAAGTTAACGACAGGAAGCTCAAATGTTATTTCAGCGGGCCTTAAAAAAGATGGCAGCTTTAGTGCGCGTTCTGATATTGCGAGTGAGCAAGAGTTTCATGTATTGCAGGAATACGTACATCGTACATTTGAAAACATTGGCACAGATATAACAGAAGGTGTCATCGATATTGCCCCGTATAAAATAGGCAACAAAACAGCATGTACGTTTTGTAATTTCCGCTCTGTTTGTCAATTTGATGAGTCGTTAGAAGATAACAAATACAGGGCACTGCAAGATATGAAAGATAGTGAAGCGTTAGAGAAAATGAGAGAGGAGACCCAGTCATGACGATACAAACTTGGCCAGCGAAACCAGAAGGAAGTCAGTGGACCGATGATCAGTGGAAAGCAATCGTTGCGGATGGCCGTGATATTTTAGTTGCAGCTGCAGCTGGGTCGGGAAAAACAGCGGTACTTGTTGAACGCATTATTCGTAAAATGATTCGAGAGGACAATCCAGTTGATGTCGATCGCTTGCTTGTTGTGACGTTTACAAATGCAGCGGCGCAAGAGATGAAAAACCGAATTGGAGAAGCATTAGAGAAAGTATTAATCGATGATCCAGCTTCGCCGCACATTCGAAAACAGCTGAGTTTACTCAACCGGGCATCGATTTCGACAATCCATTCTTTCTGTTTACAAGTAATTCGAACATATTATTATATGCTTGATGTTGATCCGCGTTTTCGCATTGCGAATCAGACGGAGAATGAATTATTAAAAGAAGAAGTTCTCGATGACATATTAGAAGCAGAGTACGGCATGGAGAATAATGAATTGTTTTTTGAACTTGTCGATCGTTATACGAGCGACCGTACTGATGATGACCTGCAGCGGATGATTTTTGCGCTCCATACTGAATCAAGAGCGCACCCAGATCCGAATGGTTGGCTTGATAAATTAGTTGAAGCATATGATGTAGAAGGAAAAACAATTGAAGAATTAATGTACGCTTCGTATTTATTAGAGGATGTAAAGGTGCAGCTGGACACAGCGAAGCAATATGCCGAAAAAGCGATCGAACTTGCGATGTTACCAGATGGGCCAGTACCGCGCGTTGAAACGCTGCAAGCGGATCTTTTGTTACTTCAGAACTTGTCCGAAGCAGCTTGTGGGTCTTGGACAAGCACATATGAAACGATGCAAACTGTTTCTTGGCAAACGTTAAAACGTATTAAAAAGAGTGATTATAATGAAGAGATTGTGAAACAAGTTGATGTTCTGCGGAATAAAGCGAAGGATGAAGTAAAGAAACTGCAGGAAGAATTATTTAGCCGCAGTCCAGAAAGCTTTTTACGCGATTTTCAAGATATGCACCCAGTACTGCAAAAGCTTGTTGATCTTGTAAAATTATTTACAGAACAGTTCCAAGCGATTAAGCGCGATAAAGGAATGGTTGATTTTACAGATTTAGAGCATTTTTGCTTACAAATTTTAAGCGAGCGTACGGATGAGGGAGAAATGCGTCCATCACCAGTTGCGTGGCAATATCGTCATAAATTTACAGAAGTGCTCGTTGACGAATATCAGGACACGAACTTTGTACAAGAATCGATTATTAAGCTTGTCACGAAAGATTCAGAGCAAGACGGCAATTTATTTATGGTTGGCGATGTGAAGCAGTCCATCTATCGCTTCCGTTTAGCAGAGCCAGGACTATTTTTAGGGAAATATAAACGCTTTACATCTGAAGGTATCGATGGCGGCATGAAGATTGATTTGGCCAAAAACTTCCGCAGTCGTCATGAAGTGCTAGCAGGGACAAACTTTATTTTTAAACAAATTATGGGCGAAGCTGTCGGAGAAATTGATTATGATGAAGACGCTGAGTTGAAGCTTGGAGCGAGTTATCTAGAAGGGGCGGATCCATCAGCAGAATTGTTATTTATTCATCAATCTGAAAGTGCGGCAGTGGATGAAGAGGAAGGTGTGGAATTAGAAAAGGCGCAATTAGAAGCACGCCTCATCGCGCAAAGAATAAAAGCAATGGTCGATTCTGGTCATGAAGTTTATGACCGGAAAACAAACGGTATGCGTCCCGTTACGTATCGTGATTTTGTTATTTTACTGCGCTCTATGCCATGGGCGCCGCAAATTATGGAAGAGTTAAAACAGCAAGGTATCCCTGTTTATGCAGAGCTTGCGACTGGTTATTTTGAAGCGACCGAAGTGAATGTAATGATGAACCTGTTTCGCGTCATTGATAATCCAGCGCAAGATATTCCGTTAGCAGCTGTGCTTCGTTCGCCAATTGTTGGATTAACAGATGAAGAGCTAGCGATGCTCCGTACTCACGGGAAAAAGGGTTCCTTTTATGAAGTGCTGCGCTCTTTCTTGCAAGGCGCACCGCTTCAGGAAGAGAAAGAACTGCATGAGAAACTATCATGGTTTTTCGAGCATTTACAAGAGTGGCGTGAATTTGCGCGTCAGCAGTCGCTTTCGGATTTAATTTGGAAAGTGTATCGGGAAACAGGTTATTATGACTTTGTGGGCGGTCTTCCTGCTGGTAAGCAGCGCCAGGCAAACCTTCGTGTGTTATATGACCGTGCCCGTCAATATGAAGCGACGTCATTTCGTGGTTTATTCCGCTTCTTACGTTTTATCGAGCGGATATTAGAACGTGGTGATGATATGGGAACAGCACGTGCGCTTGGCGAACAAGAAAATGTTGTGCGCATTATGACCATTCATAAAAGTAAGGGACTGGAGTTTCCAGTTGTATTTGTGGCAGGGCTTGGCAGACGTTTTAACACACAAGATTTAATGAAGCGTTTCTTATTGCATAAAGATTTCGGATTTGGTTCGCAGTTTATTGATCCGAAAAAGCGCATTAAATATACGACATTATCGCAGCTCGCGATTAAGCGCAAAATGAAAATGGAGCTGATTGCCGAAGAAATGCGAGTCTTATATGTCGCATTAACACGTGCGAAAGAAAAGCTCATTTTAATTGGGACCGTAAAAGATAAAGAAAAAGAAGTACAGAAATGGCAAGATGCAAGAGAGCATACAGGCTGGTTATTGCCTGATTATGTACGTGCCGGGGCAACTTGTTATTTAGATTGGATTGTCCCATCATTATGCAGACATAAAGATAGTGACATGCTTTTTGAGATGGGACAAGGAAGTATTCCAGCTGATATATATGAATATGATGCAAACTGGAAAGTAGAAGCGGTAGACGCGGCAGAATTGCAAGCGCCAGAGCCAATGAAAGAAGAAAAGCAAGAGTTATTAGAAGCGCTTAGAGAGCAAAAATCAGTTTCACTAAGCAGTGAGCAAAAAGATGAAGTGTATAAAAGGTTAACATGGCAGTACGGGTTCGAGGATGCGGCAACGCACCGTGCCAAGCAATCTGTTACGGAAATTAAACGAAACTACCAAGCGCAAGAAGGTAGTGATACGGCGTTTATAAAACGAGTTCGTGCACCAATTGAAACGCGTCCGCGTTTTATGGAGAAAAAAGGACTTACGTATGCAGAACGCGGGACGGCTGTTCATACTGTTATGCAGCATGTAAACTTAGCGAAAGCAATAACAATTGAAGTGATTCAAGAACGAATTGCGGAAATGGTGAATAAAGAGCTGTTAACATTTGAACAAGCAGAAGAAATCGCACCAGAAAAAATTGTTTCCTTTTTTGAAACAGAACTCGGAAAACGACTGTTAGCTGCAAAGTATGTAGAGCGCGAAGTACCGTTTACGATGATGTTATCTGCAGACGAAGCATATCAAGATTGGACAGATAAGCAAGACGAATCCATCCTTGTTCAAGGGGTTATTGATTGTATGATTGAAGAGGAGGATGGCATCGTTTTAATTGATTTTAAAACAGATGCAATTGAAGGCCGTTTCCCAGGTGGATTTGAACAAGCGAGACCAATATTAGAAGAACGGTACAAAATACAGCTAGCACTTTATCGGAAAGCGCTAGAGAAAAGTTTACATCAATCCGTAAAAGAAACCTATTTATATTTCTTTGATGGCAGTCACGTATTGCAAGTAGATTGATAAGGAACGAAAAAACGGAGGGATTCCCTCCGTTTTTTCTTATGCTGTTCCAATTTGATCTTGATCAGCTACATCTGAATCAAATGTATTTGTACCACTTACACCGTTAAATGTATTCAGAACAAACGCAACATTTGATGAACCGGATCCGTTATAAGCTTTCGTATTTTCTTTCGGGGATACATTATAGAAGTCTCCTAAGTTAAAAGAACCGTTACTATTTTGAACGACTAAGTTTCCGACAAGAGACGGCATATTTTCACCTACTTCAATTTCCTTTTATGGTACTATATGATTTATTTACCAAAAGGTTCTTCAGTAGCAAATTGGCGGATTTGTAAAATGCGTGAGTTTGCAAATACGTAATCAATAGATCCGATATGAAGACAAGACGCGCTTAGCATACTTTGTATGGTAATACAATTTACTTCGATAAAAGGATTTTTATTAATAACTTTCATTTGTACTTCGTTTACGCGAGTTGGAATTGTGATTTCGTCATCGACAAACATTTCATATGATTCGAAGCTTTCTTCTTTAGAAAGAAAGTTAGGAATTTCGCGCTGAACGATAATCGCTCTACTTTTTAATTCCGCATGATTTGTATCACCAATTTGAACAACGGCGCTAAGCCCGAGTGAGGAAACAGAAGGTTGATGTACAACAGAAATATGTCGAAACATAATGAGTCCTCCTTATCTAGGAGTGGTAGGTACAGCGGTTACGAGTGGTACAAATGGGCCGCCTGTAACAGATTCAAATGGTGTATCTAAAATAGAAGATGAAATAATGAAGTTTGCATCGCCGATTAAGAATAAAGCAGACGAAGATAACCCAATCGCTCTAATGTTTCCTACTTTGATTTCATGATTAATAACAGTAAAATTCATATGCATTTACTCCTTTCGGAAGTTACGCGGTATATGCTGAATAAAGGAAAGAAATGCTTTATCGATATCTTGTTTCATTGCTTGGATAATGACATCTTTCATATACTGTGGATTAGATGTAATTTCTGGATGCGGCTGTACTTGAGATAAATAGTATGGAAGACGGTGTTCCATTTGTTGCTTTATATCATCGATCATCATTTGACGGTACATATCGTCAAGAGGTGTTCGTTCTTCTTGTTCAAAGTGAAGAATTCGACTATATGCTTCTTCGTCTAAATAGCGATGCATTTCTTGAATGATGTCTTGATAAAAATCGGGATTCATCTGGGTTTCGGGATTTACTTTTATTGTTTCGGTGTCCACATTAAAGTCTTCAATCATTTCTCCGCTACTCGTAAATGGATTTAAACCAATATTTAATGTACCATTTAAATTTTCGACTTTTAGCTGATCAAATTTATATTCGACTTTTCCAATGGAAGAGGATGGACGCTGTTTCAGTTCTTCTATTTGCTCTGTTAGCTGCGCTAGTTGTGTTTCTAGAGCATTTATTTTTTCTTGTTGTTGTTGAATGAATTGTTGCATTTGCTGTAAATAAGTATATAGATCTTGACTCACTGCTAGAAGCCTCCTTTTCGATCTGGAGGGTGTATTGGTATATGTCTATGATATTAGTACGTTAAGAAGAACTAGGCGGAGGGGAAATAGAAATAATTTGTCCCTGAGCTGTTAGCGGTGGGGTTGGTTGTGTAAATCCGCCTGTATTAGAAAACTTTGATAATGTTTTAATACTGCCGGCACTTCCGATTTGAAAGACAGATGAAGTTGTAATACTATCTACCCTTAAATTGTTAATGATAATACTTTGATGTACAAAGAGTTTCAATTTCTATTCCCCTCCTTTAATAAGTAGCAGTGATTGGCTGATCGATAACATCATTATCATTTACATTTGTCGTACTTTCGTAATTATATACAGATACATTATCTCCAACATTAAAAGACCCCGCTCCTGCAAATGCACGGGAATAACTAATAGGACGAATAGCAAATACATCACCAATGTGCAATACACCGCTTGATCCGATATTAACAATATTAATGTGTCCAACCATTGCAGGCATAGAAAACACCTTTCATATGAAAAATTTTTGTATTTGTCCCTTTTTAATCCGAATGTCTATGATGGGAGTTTTACTCTATTATTGTATGGGCGTCTGGGCAAATATGTGTCTGTTATTTAAAAAATAAAGGCTCTTTTTGTAAAGATTGTTGCTATGGAAGTTTCAGTTTATCAGGACTTGTTGTTAGGTTCTACATTTATGATGACATTTCCCTTCTTGTGTCCTTTCTCTACATATCTATGAGCTTCAACGATCTCTTCAAACTCATAGTACCTATCAATGACCACCTTTAACTTCCCCATCTCAACAAGTTCTTTAAGGAAGTGCAGCGCTTCTGAAGTTTCAGGTGGATTTCGGCTCAATAAGAATTTTTTGCTGCTTGTCAATTTAGTCCATAGCATTTGACCACTTGGTAGCGGTTCAGTGATATTTATATAGGTGCCGTCCTTCCTTAACAGTTTCATACAAGCTGAAAAGGAACTTTTGTTCACCGCTTCAAAGATAACATCGTACGTCTCGTCTGTCCTAGAAAAATCTTCTGTTGTATAATCAATTACCTGATCGGCTCCTAGAGATTTGACCAATTCCAAATTCGTGCTACTGCATACTCCTGTAACGTTTGCTCCGAAATGCTTGGCAATCTGAACAGCATAACTTCCTACACTTCCTGAAGCACCATAAACTAAAACCCTTTGGCCGCTCTGAATATTAGCTTTTCTAAGAAAATACAACGCTGTGCGTGCTCCAATTGGAATGGCAGCAGCTTCTGCATAAGTTATATTGGAAGGTTTAATAGATATAGGACCATCTTCCGGCAGACACTTATACTCGGCATATGCACCGAAACCCACCAGAGATGCAGCAAAAACCTGGTCGCCTTCCTTAAACCTTTTGACATCTTTCCCAACTGACTCAACTTCTCCAGCTAACTCCATCCCTAATATCTCTTGTTTGGGTTGTCTGAAACCAAGTGTTATTCGGGCAGGCAGCCAAAAAGCGGGAGGAACTGTAAAACTTCGTGACCGAATATCTGCTACTGTTACGGTGGTCGCTTTTACTTTTACTAAAATTTCATTTTCTTTAGGAATAGGTTTTTCTACCTCTTTCAGTTGAAGAACGTCAGGGGGACCGTACTTTGTGTACACAATTGCTTTCATTTATCCACCTCTAATTCGTTATATTCATTAATATGATACGTCTGTTACAAATAAATAGACCAATGGTTCACTCTCGGCAATACCTTTTAATTGACTGTGGCCTAACAACCTAACAGCGTTAAGAATCTTATGCCGCCGGTAAAAGGCAGTAGAGCTATGAATTTCTAATACAGCAGCGATTTTGGGTAAAGTGTATCCGTCATATCATTAAGCCTTTTGCCACATTCATACCGCCATCTAGATCTCTAGTGATATTGATAAAAAACTACAATATATAAAATAATAGACAAAATAAAAAACGTGCACTTAGTGGGAGTGCACGTCTGTATGTTGAGTTGGCATATCATCTATTTGTATGAGTAATATAACATTTAAGAGCCTGTCCAGCTCTTGACTACAACTAACTGTTTTGTGAGATGTCATTCCGTATCGTTTGGCCAAGTATTTCATTTTTTCGCGTTTTTTTTCAATCGCTTGCTCAAACATAGAATCGGCTCCGTCTCCTTATAGATTTTAGGTGTGTCTGTAGTACATATTATACAAACTTTCCATAAAAAAGAAACGTATTCGCTAAAAGAAGAAGGAATTCTACATATTTTGGCAAAAAAATTTTTCGATTGTGTGAATAATAGAAAGAATATTGTAAATTAAAAATATTTTTGGGAGGATTTTTGTTAATAGGTACGAATACAATTACAGTATGAATTTGAAGATGGGATGTGGAAACGTGCGGTTTGTGACAGCAAAAACAGATGAAAAAGTGTTTGTTGGTGTTGTAGACGAAACATCACAAACGGTGTTGCATGTAAGGGAAGCACAGAGGAAAAAAGGAGAAAAAGTTACGATTCCTATTACAATGTTAGAGTGCATTGAACAAGGAGAATCTTTTATTACGAAAGTAAATGAGATTGTCGAATGGGCGAAAGAACATGGTAAAGGTGCTTATTATTCATTATCGGAAGTTAAGTTATTGGCTCCTATTCCAAGACCGAGAAAAAATATTCTTTGTGTTGGGAAAAACTATCGTGAGCATGTAATCGAAATGGACAAAGAGGGAACCATTCCAGAAGATCTTATTATTTTTACAAAGGCTCCAACAACTGTAATTGGCGATGGGGATAAAATTTATAGTCATCCGCATGCGACAAGTGAGCTTGATTATGAAGGAGAGCTTGCAATTGTAATCGGCAAGCGTGGAAAGGAAATTCAAAAAGAAGAAGCCTTTCATTACGTGTTTGGTTATACGATTATAAATGATGTTACAGCCAGAGATATTCAAAAGAAACATAAGCAATTTTTCCTTGGAAAAAGTTTTGACACGTTTTGTCCAATGGGACCTGCTATTGTGCATCACTCAATGATTGCGAATCCGAATGATCTTCATATTGAAACGAAGGTGAATGGGGAAGTACGCCAATCTTCTTCAACGGCAAACATGATATTTTCCATTGAAGAAATGATCTCAATTGTAAGTAAAGGGATGACGTTAGAACCAGGAGATATTATTGCAACTGGGACACCGGCCGGAGTTGGAAAAGGGTTTCACCCACCGCGATTTTTACATGCTGGTGATGAGGTTGTTGTTACTGTAGAAGATGTTGGAACGCTTCGTAATGGTGTCAAATAATACGAAGCGTTCTCCATACTTCTGGTTTATCCCAATTATTTTTGCTTTGCATAATGCAGAAGAGTATTATTTTTTTCCGGAAATGAAGTATTTCCGCCCGGTTCAAATGGAAGAGAATATGCTGCAATCCAAGCATTTTTTCATAGCATTACTTATATTAACTGTTTTTGTGTGCGGGGTTGTGCTTATACACAATTTGTTTTTGAAGAAGATTACGTTATATATGGTGTTGTTTACACAGGCCATGATTTTTATGAATGGGATTGTTCATCTTGTAGGGGCAATCTTAAAGAGAGGGTATGTGCCTGGACTTGGTACAGCTTTATTTTTAGTCATTCCTTTTTCATTGTTTTTGTTTTGGAAAGGAAGGGTATGTAGTTGGTGGAAATGGAAGCATGTGTGGATATCATGTATCATCGGTATTTTGCTCATGTTTCCTATTCTAGCTAGTCTGTTGTATATTGTTAAAACCATTGCATAGCAAAAAGAAGGTTGCCTTTTAATGGGCAACCTTCTTTAATATTAAGATAATACTTCTTTAATTTTTTCGAATGCCCATTGTAAATCTTCTTCAGAAATAACAAGAGGCGGAGCAATGCGGATTACATTTTCGTGTGTTTCTTTACATAGTAAACCAGCTGCTTTTAATTGTTCACAGTAAGGGCGTGCAGATTCATTTAATTCGATACCGATAAATAATCCTCTTCCGCGTACATCTGTAATCATTGGATTGTCAATTTCGCGTAATTGATTTAACAGCTTTTCTCCTAATTGTAAAGAGCGTTCTGTTAATTTTTCTTCTAATAGTACTTCTAGAGAAGCAAGAGAAACTGCACAAGCTAGCGGGTTACCACCGAATGTAGAACCGTGAGAGCCTGGCTCAAATACGCCTAAAATTTCGCGGCTTGCAGCAACGCAAGAAATTGGGAATACACCGCCGCCTAGCGCTTTTCCAAGGATGTACATATCAGGAATAACATTGTCCCAATCACATGCAAATAATTTTCCAGTACGGCCTAAGCCTGTTTGGATTTCATCTGCGATAAATAATACATTTTCTTCTTTACATACATTGTATGCTTCTTGTAAGAATCCTGCTGGTGGAATGTTAATACCAGCTTCGCCTTGGATTGGCTCTAAAATAAAGGCAGCTGTATTTGGTGTAATTGCTCCTTTTAATGCTTCGATGTCGCCGTAAGGAATAACAACAATACCTGGAAGCATTGGTCCAAATCCACGTTTATATTCCTCATTGGATGACATGGATACAGCACCCATTGTGCGGCCATGGAAGTTATCCGCGCAGACAATAATTTCAGCTTTATTGTCTTCTACTTTTTTCACATCATATGCCCAGCGTCTTGCTGTTTTGATAGCGGTTTCAACAGCTTCCGCACCTGTATTCATTGGTAAAATCATTTCTTTATTAGTTAATTTCGCAACTTTTTCATACCAAGGACCTAATTGATCGCTGTGGAATGCACGTGATGTTAATGTAACACGCCCAGCTTGGTCGATAAGTGCTTGAATAATTTTTGGATGGCGATGACCTTGGTTTACAGCAGAATATGCACTAAGCATGTCCATATAACGGTTGCCTTCTGGATCTTCTACCCAAACACCTTCAGCTTTCGCAATTACGATTGGAAGTGGATGGTAGTTATGTGCGCCGTAAGTTTCTGTTAATTCGATAATGTCCTTTGTTTGAATCATGCTAGCTCCCCCTTTTGTTTTTACAAGAAGTTTGTAAATACTCTAAATATTATATCATTTAAGTAACAAAAAAGCGAAATATTTCCTGAAAAGAAATGGACGTGGTATCATATAAAGTGAAAAAGTTTGGGAAAAGAGGAGGAAGAAATTTATATGGTACATATGCACATTACGGCATGGGCGCTTGGGATTATTTTGTTTTTTGTGGCATATTCGATGTATACGAGTGGAAAACAGGCAAAAGGCATGCACATGGTAGTTCGCTTGTTGTATATCTTAATTATTGCATCAGGGTTATTAATTTATAAGGACGTCCACTGGATGCCTATGATGTATGGGATTAAAATGCTTGTTGGCATCTGGGTAATTGCTTCAATGGAAATGGTTCTTGTGAAAGCAAGTAAACAGAAAGCAACAGGGGCGTTTTGGGCTCAATTTGTTATTATGTTTGTAGTTGTATTATATCTTGGTTTACGATTACCGCTAGGATTTTCGCCATTTGCTTAAACAAAGAAGCACTTTACCTCGCTTATAGAACGAGATAAAGTGCTTTTGTTTTTACATTTCAATGTGTAATTCATCCCCATCCGCTTTTGTCATTTTAAATAGGTCCTTATTATTTGTAGAGTAGCGGACATAATGATGATGGAGGGCACAAATTAGTTCTTCATTATCAAATAAGAGAATGTTAACGCCTTCGCATGAATGGTCTTTTGGCTGGAATGATAAAAAATTGTGAGCATAGATGCAGTCGTATAGAGAGTAGCCTAGTGATTGTAAAGCTTCCGTGACAAGTGAAAAGGATGAATCTGAAAGCTCTTCTATCCACTCATGATAGCTTGTCAGCAACTTTTTTCGAATGCGAATGGTTTCGCCGTTTTGCAGCGGATGATGTTCATTTGCTACTTGCAAAATATTATGTTCATAAAAACGAGCGGGTAACCAATTGTTGTTATATAAAATCTCAAATCCATCTTCAATCATATCTTCTAGTAAAAAAGCTTCATCGCTTTCTTCGTCAAAAAATACCCATTCTTCGTTTATATATTCAACATTTCCAGTTGTATGAGCACGCGGTTGACTATACAAAATATGTTTACGCTGTTTCATTCGTGTTCGCTCCTTTATATTGAAGTTTCTGTTCTTGTTATAGACAGTTCGGTCTTTCTTTATAACAAAGGCACATAGAATTTAAATTGGGCATAGAATAAAAACAGACTGCGGATATGAGATGAGAAAGGGTGATCGCAATGTGTGGCATTACAGGGTGGGTTGATTATACAAAAGTGTTATTACAAGAAAAAGAAGCAATAACAAAGATGGCAGAAACGCTCGCAAAAAGAGGTCCGGATGACACGAACGTTTGGCTTCGGAATCATGTTGCTTTTGGCCATAAACGGTTAATAGTTGTTGATCCAGAAGGCGGTAGACAACCGATGGTGCGGGAGAAAAGAGAAGAACGTTACGCCATTTGCTATAACGGCGAACTATATAATACAGAAGATATTCGGAAAGAATTACTGCAAAGAGGTTATACGTTTAAGGGGCATTCTGATACAGAAGTGTTGCTCGCTTCTTATGTGGAATGGAAAGAACAGTGCGTAAATCATTTAAATGGTATTTATGCATTTGCTGTATGGGATGAACAGGAAGAAAAAGTTTTTATTGCGCGTGATCGATTAGGAGTAAAGCCGCTCTTTTATAAACATGATGCTGGGCGCTTATTGTTTGGTTCAGAATTAAAAGCGATTTTAGCTCATCCTAATGTGAAGGCAGAGATTACGACAGAGGGATTAGCAGAAGTATTTGGATTAGGTCCGTCTCGAACTCCTGGGTATGGCATATTTGCTGGAATTGATGAATTGCGCCCAGGTCATGCGCTTACGTTTTCAAAAGATGGTTTAAAAGTTTGGCGCTACTGGAATGTTGTGAGCGAAGAGCACACACATAATTTTGAAGAAACGGTAGAACAAGTTCGTTTTTTATTGCAAGATGCCATTACAAGGCAGTTAGTATCGGATGTTCCCCTATGTACATTTTTATCGGGCGGCGTCGATTCTAGCGCGATTACCGCATTTGCAGCGATGGCGTATGAGCGGGAAGGGAAAGGGAAGCTTCATACGTATTCGATTGATTATGAAGATAACGAAAAATATTTCAAATCAAATGCATTTCAGCCAAATTCAGATGCTCCGTTTATTACGTTAATGACAAATACATTTGATACGATCCATCACCGCTGTGTAATTTCTAACGAAAGTTTAGCAAAACATTTAACGGAAGCTGTCATTGTTCGTGACTTGCCGGGGATGGCAGATATCGATTCCTCATTACTATGGTTTTGCCGAGAAATTAAACAAGATTTTGTCGTAAGCTTATCAGGGGAATGCGCTGATGAAATTTTTGGTGGTTATCCGTGGTTTTACCGCGAGGATGATTTGCAATCTAGTGCGTTTCCATGGATGCGCTCAACAGAGGCTCGTGAACAATTGTTAAAAACAGAGTGGCGTAAAAAACTAAATTTACAAGAGTATGTTCAATATCGCTATGAAGAATCAGTGCGTGAAACCCCGGCGTTAGAAGGAGAAAGTGCATTAGATACAAAAAGAAGACAATTATTTTATTTAAATATGATTTGGTTTATGACAACGTTGCTTGATCGAAAAGATCGAATGAGTATGGGAGCTAGCTTAGAAGTGCGTGTGCCATTTGCTGATCACCGCCTTGTCGAATATGCGTGGAATATTCCTTGGGAAATGAAAATGTATAAAAACCGCGAAAAAGGTCTATTGCGCAAGGCGTTAGAAGGTGTCTTGCCAAATGATGTGTTGTATAGAAAGAAAAGTCCATACCCAAAAACGCATAATCCATACTACACGAAGGCTGTCACATCATGGCTACAAGAGCTATTAACAGATAAACAGTCCATTCTCCATGAGTTATTTGATAACGAACAGTTGCATGGATTAATTGAATCAGGCGGCAGTGCATTTCAAACGCCTTGGTTTGGGCAGCTTATGACAGGACCGCAGCTGTTGGCGCATTTAGGGCAAATTCATGTTTGGTTTAAAGAGTATGGGATTGATATTAAAGAATAAAGGGAACCTTCCGTCGGTATGATTGTATTTAACACTGATGGAAGGTTTATGAATAGTTCGTTTATAAATAAAGATTGATAGCAGATAGGGAATATGTGGTAAAATATTCATAGGATAGGCATCGCTATAGTGGCTATTTATAAACTTTGAAAACCCTTGCCGTATTTTTCGAAATACATGAAAAGGAAGGTGCCGAAATATGAATAAAAACCATGTATGGTTGGCTTTGCTTTTAAGTTTCTTAGCGATAGGGCCGTTTAGGTGGTTTTTTCCCTTTTCTTCATTATTCTTCGATATTCTCTATGATTTAACAAAGTTCACTTTGTATTTCTTAGCAATACTATTAATACTTCGCTTGTTACAATATTTAAAAGATAAATCAAGCAATGAAAAACAAATGATTGAACTTCTGAAAGAAATTAAGAATGCAGTGGAACGTAAAGAAAAATAAGTTTTCGATATTAAAATGAGAAAGCTCAGAGTTTTTTGCTCTGAGCTTTTTGGTTTAATTTTGTTCAATCATAACCTACCTCGGTGAATTGTAACCCCCTTGGTGGTCTAACTTCCCATCAAACATATCCCCAAGTGATTCGATTTGCTCATATGCTCTTTCGCCGTGAAGGGAAAGATCGAGGCCCATTTTCTCTTCATGTTCATGCGCACGAACTGGGAGGAATAAACTGATTCCTTTAATGATTGCATATGTCATAATAGCTGTAAATGCATAGGTCGCTCCAATGGCAAGGAGTTGTTTCCAAAGAAGTGCAGCGTTTCCGTAAAATAGTCCATCTGCACCTGCGCTATTAACGGATGTTGTAGCGAAAAGTCCTGTTGCAATGCCGCCCCAAGTTCCGCCAATACCGTGACAACCGAAGGCATCGAGCGCGTCGTCGTAACCGAGCTTATGTTTTAAGAAATAGACTGCTAAAAAGCAAAGTGCACCGCCGATTGCGCCGATAATAAGAGCGGAGAGTGGTGTTACGAACCCGCAAGATGGTGTAATGGCAACGAGACCAGAAACGGCCCCACAAGCGGCACCGAGTACAGTTGGTTTTGTTTGGAAAAACCATTCCGCCAGCATCCATGTGAGTGCGGAAGCAGCAGCAGCAGTATTTGTATTAATAAAAGCGGCGAGTGCAACGTCATTTAACGTTAATGTACTACCGACGTTAAAACCGAACCAGCCAAACCATAATAACCCTGCTCCTAGAATTGTAAATGGTAAATGATGCGGTGAAGAGTCGTGAGCATCTTTTCGCTTTCCGAGGAAAATAGCTAATACGAGACCAGCCACACCGGATGTAATATGAACAACATTTCCCCCTGCGAAATCGAGTGCACCGAGTTCGCGAAGCCATCCGCCAATGCCCCAAACCCAATGAGCAACGGGGTCATATACAAGTGTCGTCCAAAGTAAGATGAAGATAAGAAAAGCGGAAAACCGCATTCGTTCTGCGAATGCACCGGAAATTAAAGCAGGAGTTAAAATTGCGAACATAAGTTGAAACATCATAAATAAGTTATGCGGAATTGTCGCGCTGTAGGCTTCATTTGGTGTGAACGTAACATGTTGTAGACCGAACCAATCAAAATTACCGATAAGCCCATTCCAATCAGGACCGAATGCTAAAGAATAACCGATGAAAATCCATTGAATAGACACGATCGCCATCGCACTATAACTGTGCATCGTTGTACTAAGTACATTTTTACTGCGAACCATTCCCCCGTAAAATAAAGCAAGCCCAGGTGTCATAATCATCACCATGACAGTAGCTAAAAAAACAAATACTGTATCCTCCATATGCATCGTTTTCCCTCCTGTTATGTTATATAAACTAACATCAGATAATATATTTAGTATCATATTCAAAAAAATACAATAAATCAACAGATTTTTCTAAAAATTTAATTTTTAATGTAAGGAAATATAACATGGAAAACTTCTGTGTAATCGAAATGCGTTAGTATACGAGAGGGGTTTAAATTGTTATACTTTTCTTATAATTAGAAAAGTTGGGGGAAGCAATGTGAAGAGGGAGTTAGGACAATATTTTCTATGTTTCATATGTCTATTGTTTGTATTTCAATTACCAGTTCATGTGTCGGCTGAGGAAACAAGGCCGTGGGAAGATGAAATTGTGTATTCTATTATGATCGATCGTTTTAATAATGGCGATTCAAAAAATGATAAAGGGATTGATACGAATCGTTTAGAAGCATATCAAGGAGGAGATATACATGGGATTATAAAACGACTTGATTATATAAAAGAGATGGGCTTTACTGCTATATTGTTGTCACCACCCACTGCAAGTAGTAGTTATGATGGGTATTATCCAACTGATATAACGAAAATGAATGAACATTTTGGCACGATGAAGGACATGCAGCAACTCGTCCAAGAGGCGCACGAGCGAGATATGAAAGTAATGCTTGAATTTGTGGTGAATAATGAAGAGCAAACGGGCACGATTGAATATGCGAAACAATGGATTAAGCAGACGGATATAGATGGTTATCATTTGATACATAACGAGAATATTCCGAAGTCAGTTTTGAATGAAGTGATTGCATCTGCACAAAGTGTAAAACAACATTTTTTTGTAATAACGGATACGCAAATGGAAGGAGCAAAAGGAGTACTGAATCAAACTTATCAAGAGCGCATGACAGACGTATTTGCAAAGCCGAATATTTCTGTAAAGTCATTGTATGATGTGACGAAAAGCGGCGGTGACCGTTTGGAAGGAATGTTTGTAGATAATAGCCAAACGGAGCGTTTTGTTAGAAAAGCAAAAGAAAATAAATATTATCCACCGGCCCGCTTGAAATTAGCGCTAGTTTATTTATACACATCACCTGGCATTCCGTTTGTATACTATGGTACTGAAATTGCATTAGATGGAGGAGATGTACCTGATAATCGCCGTTTAATGGATTTTAAATCAGATGAGAAGTTTTTGCGGTATATAGGGAAATTAGGAGAACTTCGCAAAACATTACCATCACTTCGTTACGGAACATTTGAATTATTAAATGATAAAGATGGTATGAGCATAATAAAGCGCAAGTATAAAGGTGAAACAACACTTATCACGATAAATAACACAACGGAAACACAAAAGGTGGAACTTGCTGCAAATGAATTTGGGAAAGATCATGAACTGCGCGGATTGTTAGAAGATGATAGGGTGCGAGAAGAGAATGGAAAATATTACATCGTGCTGAAAAGAGAAACTGCGAATGTATATGCGCTTGCCGAAAAATCAGGATGGAACTGGTCGTTTATTGCTGCTTTAATAGGTGTAAATGTGTTATTTATTATCTTCCTTGTATTGATAAAGAAACGAAAAGGAACGGAATCCTATTGAAAAATAAAAGAAACTGACCAAAAGGTGGATTTTGGTCAGCTCTTTTTATCCCGCTATTCGTGGGCAATAATACTCCCGCCTCAAACTTCAGCGAAAGCATTGTCTAGCTCTAGCGGTTAGAATCTCCGGCCGTTGCGCCCCCTCGGACGAGGCAAAAAGCGCCTCTCTG